>NZ_JBEYYT010000034.1:24481-42539 GCF_040645715.1 Spirillospora sp. NPDC046719
CCGCGTGGAACGCGGGGGCCCGTCGGCCCTTGACCCGGTGGAGCTATCGGCTCACTGAACCTCCGGCCTCGCCGGCGGTGGCGAGCGCCGCACCGTTCGACGCGGGGGTCGCGCCGTTCGACGCGGGGGCCGCGCCGTCCGGCAGAGCGGCCGCGCCGTCCGGCTGGGACGCGGCGTCGTCCGGGAGGTCGAGGCTGTCGCGCAGCGTCACCGGCTTGAGGAACGCCGCCGCGACGATCCCGACCACCGCGATCAGCGCGGAGAACAGGAAGATGTGCCCGGTGGCGTCGCCGTAGGCGGCCCGGACGATCTCCCGGATCGGGCCGGGCAGCGCGCCGACGTCCAGGTTCCCGGTGTCGCCGCCGCCCGCGGACGGGTCCACGCCGATGCGGGACAGGCCGTGGGCGATGTTGTCCGACACCCGGTTCGCCAGCACGGCGCCGAGCACCGAGACCCCGATCGTCCCGCCGAGGGACCGGAAGAACGTGACCGTGCCGCTCGCCGCGCCGATCTCGTTCAGGTGCACCGAGTTCTGCACGACGAGGACGAGGTTCTGCATCGCCATGCCGACGCCCGCGCCGACCAGGAACATGCCCGCGCCGACGAACACCAGCGAGGTGTGCTGGTCGATGGTCGCCAGCGCCGCGAACCCGGCGGTGAGCACGACCGTGCCGGCGACGATGTAGGACTTGACCTTGCCGGTCCGGGTGGTGAGCCGCCCGACGATCGTGGACGAGCCGAGCACGCCGATCATCATCGGGATGGTGAGCAGGCCCGCCTCGGTGGGGCTGTAGCCGCGGCCGATCTGGAAGTACTGGCCGAGGAAGACCGCGCCGCCGAACATCGCCATGCCGACCGCGAGGCTGGCGAGGATCGCCAGGGCGGTGTTGCGGCGGGCGACGATGCCGAGCGGGACGATCGGCTCCGGCACCTTCGCCTCGACCCGGACCGCGACGGCCAGGACGAGCAGGCCCGCGCCGACCATCGCGCCGGTCTGCCAGGACAGCCAGGCGAACTTGTCGCCGACGAAGGTCACCCAGATGAGCAGCAGGCTGACGCCGCCGGCCAGCAGGGTCGCGCCCCAGTAGTCGATCTTCACGTCGCCGCGCCGGACCACCGGCAGCTTCAGCGTCTTCTGCAGGAGGGCGAACGACACCACCGAGAACGGCACGCCGATCAGGAAGCACCAGCGCCAGCCGAGCCAGGACGTGTCGACGATCAGCCCGCCGAGCAGCGGGCCGCCGACGGTGGCGACCGCCATGACCGCCCCGAGGTAGCCGTAGTAGCGGCCCCGGTCGCGGGGGCTGATCATCGCCGCCATGACGATCTGGACGAGGATCTGCAGCGCGCCGACGCCGAGCCCCTGCAGGGCGCGGAACGCGATGAGCTCGGCGCTGTTCTGCGCGAACCCGGAGGCGATCGACGCGACGACGAAGATGACGATCGACGCCTGGAGCAGCCGCTTCTTGTCGTAGAGGTCGGCGAGCTTGCCCCAGATCGGGGTGCTCGCCGTGGCGGTCAGCAGGGTCGCGGTGACGACCCAGGTGTACTGGGACTGGCTGCCCTTGAGCGCGCCGATGATCTGCGGCAGGGCGGTGGACACGACGGTCTCGCTCAGCATCGCGACGAAGAGCACCAGCAGCAGGCCGCTGAGCGCCTCGAAGATCGATCTGCGCGACATCGTCGCGGACGGCGCCGGCGGGGCCGGCTGGTCGGCGGACACGGTCAAGGGACGCCTCCGGGTGGTGAGTGGGAACGCCGTGTACAAGGCGTCAGCGGCCCACATTATTCCCACTGGGCAAGTTTTCGCATCAAGAAAAATTTTGCCCGGCCGGGCGCGCCTCCCCGTAGAGTTGGACGGCATGGAGACCATGGCCGGCGGCGGGCTGCGCGAACGCAAGAAGGAGGCGACGCGCATGGCCCTGCACGAGGCCGCGATGCGCCTCGCCGTCGAGCACGGCCTGGACGAGGTGACGGTCGAGGCCATCGCCGACGCCGCCGGCGTGTCCCGGCGCACGTTCTCCAACTACTTCGACGGCAAGGAGGACGCCCTCCTCTACGGCGACGAGCAGCGCATGCGCTCCCTCCTCGACCGCTTCGCCGCCCGCCCGCCCGGCGAGACGTCCTGGGCCGCGCTGCGCGCCGCGTTCCACGACCTGGCCGGCGAGATCGGCGAGCCCGACCCCCGCTGGGCGGCGCAGGCCCGCCTCGCCCGCGCCCACCCGTCCGTCCTGGCCCGCCAGCTCGCGCACTACGCCACGTTCGAGCGGGCCCTCGCCGACCTCGTCGCCGCCCGCGACGGGCTGCCGCCCGGCTCCGCCCGCGCCGTCGTCATGGCCGGCGCCTTCATGACCGCCCTGCGCATCGGCGCCCTCGCCTGGACCGAGCAGGACCCGCCGCGCTCCATGGCCGAGGTGACCGACGAGGCCCTCACCGAGATGGCCACCCCCTTCACCTGACCGCCTCCACCGGCGCGGACCCGTCCGCCGCGTTCGCCGTGTCCGCCGTGTCGGCCGTGTCCGCTGCTTTCGCGGGCGCCAGCCGCCCCATCGCCATCAGCACGCCGAGGTGCGCGAACGGCAGCAGGAGCACGAGGTCGGCGAGGTGCGCGACGAGGACCTCGCGCGGCACCCGGCTGAGCGGGAACAGCACCGCGCCCATCGACAGCAGGACGGCGGTCGGCAGCGGGACGAGGCGCAGCCGGATCAGCACCGCGCCGAGCACGAACACGCTGATCGGGAAGAGCGGGCCCGCGAACCAGAACGCGGCCTCCGCCGCCGCCTGGTGGTGGCGGAGCAGGTCCACGGCCGTGTCGTGCGGGACCCCGAAGAGCTCCTCGCACAGCGCCTGCACCCCGAACGCCGCGCCGCCGACGCAGCCGTAGACCGCCAGCGGGAACGCGACGGCCGCGTACCGGGGCGCCCGCGCCTCGACGAGGCGGAACAGCGCCGCCAGCCCCGTCACCCAGAACACCGTGGCGACGACGATCAGCGCGCCCGCCGCGATCCCCTGGTCGCCGTCGTTCCAGAAGAACGTCGACAGCCCTTGGACGGCCGGTGCCGCCACCAGGCAGCCACCGGCGATGACTCTCGTGTGAACATCCATGGTCTCGACGCTAGGAAAACGCGCGGGCGATTCCATCGGCGCCGCGGGCGCACCCGGCTACCGCGTTCACGGCACCGCCCCTACTCCGATCGCGGTACCCCGGCCAGGCCGGACTGGTAGGCGAGCACCACGAGCTGCGCGCGGTCCCGTGCGCCGAGCTTCGCCATCGCCCGGTTGACGTGCGTCTTCGCCGTCGCCGGACGCATCGCCAGCCGGTCGCCGATCTCCCGGTCCGACAGGCCGTCCGCCACCAGCGCCACGACCTCCCGCTCCCGGACGGTGAGGGCCGCGAGCCGCTCCGGCGCCACCGGGGGCCGCCCCACCCGGTCCGCGAACACCGAGATCAGCCGCCGGGTCAGCCGGGGCGCGAGCAGCGCGTCGCCGGCGTGCACCGTCCGGACCGCCTGCCGCAGCGCGTCCGGCTCCAGGTCCTTCAGCAGGAAGCCGCTCGCCCCCGCCCGGAGCGCCGCGAACAGGTACCGGTCGAGGTCGAACGTCGTCAGCACCACGACCTTCGCGCCGGACGGCCCCGCGTCCGCCACGATCCGCCGCGTCGCCGCGAGCCCGTCGCAGCCCGGCATCCGCACGTCCATCAGGACGACGTCCGGCCGCCGCGCGCGGGCCAGCGCGACCGCCTCGTCACCGTCCCCGGCCTCGCCGACGACCTCGATGTCGTCCGCGCGCTCCAGCAGCACGCGGAACCCGGCCCGCACCAGCGCCTGGTCGTCGGCCAGCAGCACCCGGATCGTCATCGCGTCCCCCCGCTCGGCAGCCAGGCCCGCACCCGGAACCCGGACTCCCCCGGCCCGGCGGCCGGCCCCGCCGTCAGGCTCCCGCCGAGGGCCGCCGCGCGCTCGGCCATCCCGCGCACCCCGTACCCGTCACCGGCCGGCGTCCCGCCGCGCCCGTCGTCGTCGATCTCGACGTCCAGGCCGTCCGCGCGGTACCGGAGCCGTACCGCCACGGAGCCCGCGCCGCCGTGGCGCAGCGCGTTGGCCAGCGACTCCTGGACGATCCGGTACGCGGTCAGCTCCACCACGCCGGGCAGCGGGCGCCGCTCGCCCTCGACGTCCAGCTCCACGCGCGGCCCGGCGGAGCCGTAGCTCCGCACCAGGTCGGGCAGCCGGTCGAGACCGGGCGCCGGGGCCTCCACCTCGGCGCCGTCCTCGTCCCGCAGCACGCCCACCGTCGCGCGGAGCTCCGCCATCGCCTCCGCGCCGGCCGCGCGGATCGCCCGCAGCGCCTCCCCGGCGGTCTCCGGGTCCTCGGTCAGCAGCTCGGCGGCCACGCTCGCCTGGACGCCGATCACCGCGATCGTGTGCGCGGAGACGTCGTGCAGGTCCCGCGCGATCCGGATCCGCTCCTCGGCGACGCGCCGCGCGGCGGCGTCCTCCTGCCGCGCGGCGAGCGCCTCCAGCCGCGCCTCGTACTCGGCCCGCCGCTCCCGCCGGCTGCGGACGGCGTCGCCGAGCAGCAGCATCGCGACGAACACCACGGTCGTCCCGTCCAGCAGCGCGTCGAGCGGGTGGGCGCCGCCCTCCGACCGGGCCGACGCGTCCGAGACGATCAGCACGCCCGCGAGCACGAGCCCCGCCCACCGCCGGGGCGCGACCGCGACCGAGTACAGCGCCGCCCACACCGGCACCCCCGGCGCCCCGCCCGGGTAGCCGCGGGTGTGGTACGCGATCCACAGCACCGTGACCAGGCCCAGCACGAGCGCCGGCCACCGCCGCCGCGCGAGCAGCGCCGCCGCCATCGCGAGCCCGATGCCGTAGGCCGCGGCGTCCGGGGCGCGGCCGCCCGCGTCGACGGCGCCGGTGCCGATCCGGTACGCGGTCACGGCGAAGGCGGCCGCGGAGAGCGCCGCGTCCAGCGCCCAGGGCGCGACCGTCACCGAGCGGTGCCGCACCCGGATGCTCCCCACGGCACCACCCTAAGGACGGAACCCGCGCGCGGCGCGCGGGCGGATCCGTCCGGAGGCGGTCAGACCCGCTGGGTGAAGCGGATGCTGTTGCCGAACGGGTCGCGGAGCGCGGCGTCGATGCCGTACGGGCGCTCGGTGGGCTCCTCGGTGAACTCCACGCCGCGGTCCCGCAGCGTCTCGTAGGTCTTGCGGCAGTCGTCCGTGCCGAAGATGAGGTGGCCGCCCATCGCGCCCTTGGTCAGCAGCTCCCGGACCTGCTCGGCCGTCTCGTCCGACAGCGACGGCGGGCCGGGGCGCTCCAGCAGGATGTGGCGCTCGGGGTCGCCGGGGACGCTGATGGTCAGCCAGCGCATGAAGCCCATGTCGACGTCGGCGCTCACCTCCAGGCCGAGCTTGCCGACGTAGAAGTCGAGGGCCTCGTCCTGGTCCAGGACGTAGATCTGGGAATGCGTGATCGCGTTGAACATGGGGTCAACGCTAGTGAGCGCGGCCTCGGAAGACTTATCCGAAACTGCTCAGTCGACCGGCCGCGTCCACGTCTTCACGAAGCAGGTCGGCACGTCCACGGCCGTGACCGCCCGCCGGTACTCGCGCGGCGACCGCCCGACGATGGCGCTGAACGTGCGGCTGAACGTGCCCAGGCTGCCGAAGCCGACCTCGAAGCAGATGTCCGTCACGCTGCGGTCGGTGTCCCGCAGCAGGAACATCGCCCGCTCGACGCGGCGGCGCTGCAGGTAGCGGTGCGGCGTCTCGCCGAAGGCCGCCCGGAACGCGCGGGTGAAGTGCGCCGGGGACACGTGGGCGATCCGGGCCAGGGCGGGGACGTCCAGCGGCTGCGCGTAGGCGCGGTCCATCGCGTCCCGCGCCCGCAGCAGCCTGCGGTTGCTCTCCTCCACGGCACGGCTCACGCCCCCATCCCACCATGCCGGGCGGGACGGGGGCGCGCAGTCCCCGCGGCCGTTCTCAGCGGTCGCGCAGGGTGCGGGCGAGCAGGCCGGTCAGGACGGCCAGCGCCAGCACCGCCGCGGTCGTGACCGCGGTGGCGTGGTCGTAGGCGGACAGGGCGGTGCCGGGCGTGCCGGGGGCCGCGCCGAGCGCGCCCGCGAACAGGCCGCCGATCAGCGCGACTCCCGAGGCGTTCGCGACCTGCGTGGCGGTGAGCAGGACGCCGCTCGCGGCGCCGCCGTCCGCCGGGTCGACCCCGGCGAGGACCCGTCCGATCAGCGGCGCGGCGACCAGCCCCTCACCGATCCCGGAGACCGCCAGCGCGGGCAGCAGCCACCTGATCTGCGCGTGCCCCGGGACGGTGGAGACGATCAGCAGCACCGCGGTCAGGCTGGCCGCCATCAGCGCGGCGCCCGGCACGAGCGCGGCGCGGCTGCGTCCGGCCAGGCTGGCGACGGCGAACCCGATACCGAGCGGCGCGAAGATCAGCCCGCTCCGCAGCGGGCTCTGCCCGAGCCCCGCCTGGAGGTGGTAGGCGAGCAGGAGGAACAGCCCGGCGTTGCCGGCGTAGAAGGCGAGGACGGTGAGCAGTCCCCGCACCATCCGCCGCTGGGCGAGCAGCCGCATCGGCACCAGCGGGTTCGCCTGCCGCCGCTCGAAGGCCCCGAAGGCGACGAGCAGCGCCAGCCCCGCGGGCGGGAACGGCAGGCTCCACACCGGCCACCCCAGCGCGGCCGGGAGCAGCAGGCCGACGAGGGCGAGCCCGAGGAGGCCCGCGCCGCCGAGGTCGAGGCGGGAGCGCGCGCCGCGCCCCTCGGCGACGGTCGCGCCCGCGACGGCCAGGGCGACCAGCCCGATCGGCACGTTGACGAGGAACGCCGACCGCCAGCCGAGCCCGAGCGGGTTCCAGGCGAGCAGCGCGCCGCCGACGATCTGCCCGGAGATCGACGCCAGCCCGATCGTCGCCCCGTACAGCCCGAGGGCGCTCGCCCGCGCGGGGCCGGTGAACGACGCCTGGACGATCGACAGCACCTGCGGCAGCATCACCGCGGCGGCCAGGCCCTGCAGCACGCGCGCCCCGATCAGCAGCGGCGCCGACGGCGCCGCCGCGCACAGCACCGAGGTGACGAGGAACAGCACGACGCCGGTCAGGAAGGCGCGCCGGCGCCCGTACAGGTCGCCGAGGCGCCCGCCGGTCACCAGCCCGACCGCGTAGGCGAGCGTGTACCCGGCGGCGACGAACTGGACCTCGCCGAACGAGGCGCCCAGCCCGTGCTGGATGGAGGGGACGGCGACCGTGACGATGCTCGCGTCCAGCAGTCCCATGAACGTGGCGAGCAGCACGGATCCGAGGGCTATCCATTGCCGAGCGCCGGCCGTCCCGGCGGCGCGCGGCCTTGTCGTAACGGTGACCATGGGGACATTCCGCCACGCGTCCGGCGGCCGCGTCCAAGTTCAGGTTCTTCTCCTGTGAGAAGCGAGGCTTATCACCGGCTATCGTCGACGGCATGGAATTGCGGCATCTGCGGTACTTCGTGGCGGTCGCCGAGGAGCTGCACTACGGCCGCGCCGCGCAGCGGCTGCACGTCGCCCAGCCGGGGCTGAGCCAGCAGATCAAGGCGCTCGAACGCGAGCTCGGCGCGGAGCTGTTCGCCCGCAACCGGCGCGGCGTGGCGCTGACCGAGGCGGGGGCCGCGCTGCTGCCCGCCGCCCGCGACGTCCTCGCCCGCGCCGACGCCGCCGCCGACCTGGTGCGGCGGCACGGGGCCGGGGAGGCCGGGCGGCTCACCCTCAGCCTCACCCGCTCCGCGCCCGGCGGCGCCGTCACCGACCTCGTCGACGGGTTCCGCGCCGCGCACCCCGCCGTCGACGTCCAGCTCACCAGCGGCTTCACCGTCCTGCACGAGCAGCGGCTGCGCGAGCGGGCCATCGACGCGGCGATCGTCCGGCCGCCCATCGACCTGCGCGACGACCTGGCCGTCCTGGAGATCGGCGCGGAGCCGATCGTGGCGGCCGTCCGCGGCGACGACCCGCTGGCCCGCAAGCGGCGGCTCCGCACCGCCGACGTGGCGGGCCGCCCGCTCGTCTGGTGGCCGCGCGAGCACGGCCCCGGCATGTGGGACCGGATGCTCGACCAGGTCTTCGGCGAGGGCGTCCGGCCGCCCGTCGCGCACTGGGAGCCCGAGGAGGAGCGGATGCTGCACGCCGTCGCGGCGGGGCACGGCATCACCTTCATCACCGAGGGCAAGGCGGGCACGCTGCACGTCCCCGGCGTCGTGACGCGGCGGTTCGCCGATCCCGTCCCGACCGTCCCGATCGCGCTCGCGTGGCATCGCGGCAACCGCAACCCGGCGCTGCTGCGCCTCGTCGCGCACGCCCGCGACATGGCGGCCGCCGACTCCGCGTGAGCGCGGTCAGGGACGGGGGATGTTGCGGAGGTTGCTGCGCGCCAGGTCGAGCATCTTGCCGACGCCGCCGGTGAGGACGGTCTTGCCGGCGGCGAGCGCGAAGCCCTTCACCTGCTGCGGGGTGATGTGCGGCGGGATGGACAGGGCGTTCGGGTCGGTGACGACGTCCAGCAGGTACGGACCGGGCGCGGCGAGCGCGGCGGCCATCGCGTCGCGGACGGCGGCGGGCCGCTCGACGCGGGCCGCCTCGATGCCCGCGGCCTGCGCGATGGCGGCGTAGTCGACGGCCTCGTGGTCGGTCTCGTAGGACGGCAGGCCGTCCACCATCATCTCCAGCCGCACCATCCCGAGCGACGCGTTGTTGAACAGGATGATCTTGACGGGGATGCGGTGCAGCCGCACGGTGAGCAGCTCGCCGAGCAGCATGCCGAGGCCGCCGTCGCCGGAGACCGAGATGACCTGGCGGCCGGGCGCGCCGTACTGGGCGCCGATCGCGTGCGGCAGGGCGTTCGCCATGGAGCCGTGGACGAACGACCCCATGACGCGGCGGCGGCCGTTCGGCGTGATGTAGCGGGCCACCCAGACGTTGCACATTCCGGTGTCGACGGTGAATATCGCGTCCTCGGCGGCGAGGTCGTCGAGGACGTCCGCGACGTATTCGGGATGGATCGGAATGTGCTTCTCGATATCGCGCGTGTAGGCGGAGACGACGCCCTCCAACGCGCGCGTGTGCCGACGCAGCATTTCATCGAGATAGGACCGGTCGTGCTTCTGCTCGACCTTGTCCATGACGAGGCGGAGCGTCTCACCGACGTCGCCGTGGACGGCCAGCGTGAGCGGCGTGCGGCGCCCCAGCTTGGCGGGATCGTCGTCGACCTGGATGGTGTGGCGGCCCGGAAGGAACGGGTCGTAGGGGAAGTCCGTGCCGAGCATGAGGACGAGGTCGGCCTCCTGCATCGCCTCATAGCAGGCGCCGTAGCCGAGAAGCCCGCTCATTCCGACGTCGAACGGATTGTCGTACTGGATCCATTCCTTCCCGCGCAGCGCGTGCCCGATCGGCGACAGCAATTTGTGCGCGAGCTGCATGACCTCGGAATGCGCGTTCTGCACCCCCGACCCGCAGAAGAGCATCGGCTTCCGCGCCCGGTTGAGGGCGTGGGCCAGCTGGTCGACCTGGTCGGCGGGCGGCTTCACGATGCCCTTGCGGACGAGGAAGTCGTGCTCGCCGGTCGGGTTCTCGGCGTCCTGGCTGGCGACGTCCCCGGACAGGGCGAGGACGGCGACGCCGCCCAGGCCGACCGCGTGCTGGATCGCCGTGCGCAGGATGCGCGGCATCTGCCCCGGCCCGTTGATCAGCTCGCAGTAGTGGCTGCACTCGGTGAACAGCCGCTCGGGGTGCGTCTCCTGGAAGTAGCCGCTGCCGATCTGGGTGCTCGGGATCTGCGAGGCCAGCGCGAGGACGGGCGCGCCGGACCGGTGCGCGTCGTACAGGCCCTGGATCAGGTGGGTGTTGCCGGGGCCGCAGCTGCCCGCGCAGACCGCGAGCCGCCCGGTCGTCTGCGCCTCGGCGGCGGCGGCGAACGCGCCGGCCTCCTCGTTGCGGACGTGCACCCACTCGATGTCGCCGCCGGTGCGGCGCACCGCGTCCACGATCGGGTTGAGGCTGTCGCCCACCACGCCGTAGATCCGCCGGACGCCCGCCTGGCGGAGCACCTGGATGAACTGGTCCGCGACCGTCGCCATGATCCCCCCACTCGCCGTGTGCACGGGGAGACCTGCCCATGATCGTCGCGCCGACACGTCGCAGACCGATCAAACCGTGAATCACTTTGCCCGCCCGCCGGGGCTAGGCTGGCGACCATGGACGACGAGCGCGAGGACCTGGACTTCTGGTCGTTCGTCGACCTCGCCGGAGGCCGGCTGGCGGACGAGTTCGGCTTCCCGGACCGGCTCGCGACCCGGCTGCTGCTGACGCTGAACCGGGCGTCCGCCATCGTCACCTACGACCTGGAGTCCACGGTGCACCGGCCGCGCGGGCACTCCTGGGCGGGGTTCCGGCTGCTGTTCGTCACCTGGCTCGCCGGGCCGCTGGAGCCGGGCCGCGCCGCCGCGCTCGCCGGGATGAGCCGCGCCGCCGTGTCCAACCTGGCGAAGACGCTGGTGGCGGACGGGATGATGGTGCGCACGCCGGGCGAGCGGGACGGCCGCTCGGTGATCCTGTCGCTGACCGAGGACGGCCGCCGCCGGATGCTGGAGATCTTCGCGGGCCAGCACGAGCGGGAGCGGCAGTGGGCGGGCGTGCTCACCGAGACCGAGCAGCGGATGCTGGTGATGCTGCTGGACAAGCTGATCGAGGGGCGGCACCGGTTCGACGTCCGCGAGCGGAGCTGACCCGCCGCACCCGCCTCCCGGCCCGCACCCGCCTCCCGGCCCGCTCCCGTCCGCTCCGGCCCGTTCCGCCCCGTGTCCGGAACCGGGCCTTTCTTCTGCCCGCCGGGGGCCGTAGTGTCGCGGAGAGATAGTAAACGCATTAATCATCTGCGGGGAGGCGAGGGACCATGGCGCACTACCGGCGGGTCGGCGACGTGCCGCCGAAACGGCACACCCAGCACCGGGACGCGTCCGGCCGGCTCTACTTCGAGGAGCTGATGGGCGAGGAGGGCTTCTCCGCCGACTCGTCGCTGCTGTACCACCGCGAGATCCCCTCCGCGATCGTCGACTCGCGGCCCTGGGACGTGCCCGACCCGGCCACCACGCCGAACCAGCCGCTCAAGCCGCGCCACCTCCGCCTCCACGACCTCTTCCCCAAGGAGACCTGGGCGGGCACCGACGCCGTCACGGGCCGCCGGCTGCTGCTCGGCAACGCCGACGTCCGGCTCTCCTACGTCGTGTCCGCGGCGGACTCGCCGCTGTACCGCAACGCCACCGGCGACGAGATCGTCTACGTCGAGTCCGGCGCCGCGACCGTCGAGACCGTCTTCGGCGCGCTCGACGCGGAGCAGGGCGACTACGTCGTCATCCCCACCTCCACCACGCACCGCTGGCTGCCCGCCGGGGACGAGCCGCTGCGCGCCTACGTCATCGAGGCCACCGGCCACGTCGCGCCGCCCAAGCGGTACCTGTCGCGGTTCGGGCAGTTCCTGGAGCACGCCCCCTACTGCGAGCGCGACCTGCACGGACCCGGCGAGATCCTCACCGCCGACGGCACCGACGTCGAGGTCCTCGTCAAGCACCGCACCTCCCGCGGCATCGGCGGGACGCGGTTCACCTACGCGAACCACCCGTTCGACGTCGTCGGCTGGGACGGCTGCCTCTACCCGTTCACGTTCAGCGTCCACGACTTCGAGCCGATCACCGGCCGCGTCCACCAGCCGCCGCCCGTGCACCAGGTGTTCGAGGGCACCAACTTCGTCGTCTGCAACTTCGTGCCGCGCAAGGTGGACTACCACCCGCTGTCCATCCCGGTGCCGTACTACCACTCCAACGTCGACTCCGACGAGGTCATGTTCTACTGCGGCGGCGACTACGAGGCGCGCAAGGGCTCCGGCATCGGGCAGGGCTCGGTCTCGGTCCACCCCGGCGGCCTCGCGCACGGCCCGCAGCCCGGCGCGTACGAGCGCAGCATCGGCGCCGAGTCCTTCGACGAGCTGGCCGTCATGGTCGACACCTTCCGCCCCCTCGAACTCGGCGAGGGCGGCCTGGCCTGCGAGGACCCCGCATACGCCTGGACCTGGGCGGGAAGGCGGACCCCATGAGCGACGTGCCCGCCTTCGCCCGCGGCCTGTGCGACGACGCGGCCGTGTTCCCGCCCGGCCTCGCGCCGCTCGCCGACGCCGTCCCCGCCCACCGCCGGCACCGGTCCGCCCCGTACGCCGCGCTCGTCGGCCCGCTCGTGCTGCCCGCGACCGCGCTGGACCAGCTGCACCCACTGGTCGCCGGCGACCCGCTCGACCTGTCGATCACCGCGCCGAACGGGCCCGCGCAGGCCGCGCGAGCGGTCGCGGCCGCCGCGGACCTGCCGGTCGCCGTGCACGCCGTCGAGGTGGCGGTGCCGACCGGGATGACGGCGGCCGACCTGCTGTGCGGCCTGGAGCGCATCGACGTCCCGGTGTTCGTGGAGGTGCCGCGCGACGAGCGCCGTCCCGCGATCATCGCCGCGCTCGGCGAGACCGGGCACCGCGCGAAGTTCCGCACCGGCGGCGTCCACGCGAACCTGTACCCGGCGCCGGACGAGCTGGCCGCCGCGGTCCTCGCCGCCGTCCGCGCCGGCGTCCCGTTCAAGGCGACCGCCGGGCTGCACCACCCGGTCCGCAACACGGACCCGGAGACCGGCTTCCACCAGCACGGATTCCTCAACCTGCTGCTCGCCACCGACGCCGCGATGCACGGCGCCGGCGCCGCCGAGGTCGCCGCCGTCCTCGCCGACCGCGACGCCGCGTCCATCGCCGCCCGCGTCGCCGGCCTCGGCGAGGCGCGTGCGTCCTTCGCCCGCGCGCGCTTCCTGTCGTTCGGCACGTGCAGCATCACCGACCCGCTCACCGAACTCGCCGCCCTCGGCCTCCTCCCCGCCTCACTCCTCAAGGAAGACGCATGACCCGTATTTCGGTCCCGGACGGTTCGCTCTACGGGCTCGACAACCTGCCGTACGGGGTGTTCTCGCCGGCCGGCGGCGAGCCGCGCGTCGGTGTGCGAGTGGCGGACTCGGTCGTCGACCTCGCCGCCGTCCTCGGCGACGGCGTGTTCGCCCGGCCGTCGCTCAACGCGTTCATGGAGCAGGGCCACGAGCGGTGGGTCGAGGTCCGCGAGCACGTCATCGACGCCGTGGCGGACGACCTGCCGGACGGCGCCGTGCACGCCCTGGACGCGGTGGCGCTGCACCTGCCGTTCGAGGTCGCCGACTACGTCGACTTCTACGCCTCCGAGCACCACGCGTCCAACCTCGGGCGGCTGTTCCGGCCGGACGCCGAGCCGCTGATGCCGAACTGGAAGCACCTGCCCGTCGGCTACCACGGCCGCGCGGGCACCGTCGTGCCGTCCGGGACCGGCATCGTCCGGCCGAGCGGGCAGCGCAAGGCGCCGGACGAGGCCGCGCCCACGTTCGGGCCGTGCCGCCGCCTCGACATCGAGGCGGAGGTCGGGTTCGTCGTCGGGACCGGCTCGCCGCTCGGCGCGCCGGTGGGCGTGGACGAGTTCGCCGAGCGGGTGTTCGGGGTCGTGCTGGTCAACGACTGGTCGGCGCGGGACGTCCAGGCGTGGGAGTACGTGCCGCTCGGGCCGTTCCTCGGCAAGAGCTTCGCGACGTCGGTGTCACCGTGGGTGGTGCCGCTGCTCGCGCTGGAGGCGGCCCGCGTCCCGACGCCGCCGCAGGACCCGGAACCGCTCCCCTACCTGCGGGAGAAGAACCCGTGGGGCCTGGACCTCGACCTCGTCGTGGAGTGGAACGGGCAGGTCGTGTCCCGGCCGCCGTACCGCGAGATGTACTGGTCGCCCGCGCAGATGCTCGCGCACATGACGGTGAACGGCGCCTCGTCCCGCACCGGCGACCTGTTCGCGTCCGGGACGGTGTCCGGCCCGGAGAAGGACCAGCGCGGCGCGTTCATCGAGCTGACCTGGGGCGGCAAGGAGCCGGTGGAGGTCGGCGGCGAGCCCCGCACGTTCCTGGAGGACGGCGACACCGTCACGATCTCCGCCACCGCGCCGGGTCCGGGCGGCGCGCGCCTCGGGCTCGGCGCGGTGACGGGCCGGGTCCTTCCCGCTCGTTGACCTCATGCGGCTCGCAATGACGGCGACTCGCCGCAGCTCAACGAGGGCCGGGTGGTCGCGGCCATGAGGGACGCGGCGGTGAGGGCCGCCGCGGCGGCGAGCAGCGCCGCCGCCGCGAAGCCGAGCGACGCCGACAAGGCGCCGAACGTGAACGGGGCGATCGTCGCGCCGGTGTAGACGCCGACCTGGACGGTGTGGCCCGCGTTCTCCGCGCGGTCCGGCAGGAGGCGGAGCGCCGCCGACAGGAGCAGGCCCGTCCAGCCCCATCCGGCGGAGAACGCCAGGACGGCCCCGGCGAGGAACGTGACCGGGGAGCCGGCGGCGATGAGCGCGAGCCCGGCGGCGCCGCTCAGCATCATCACCGCGATGACCGTCCGGTCGCCGCGCGGCGCCCGGTCGGCGAGCGCGCCGACGGCCAGCCGCACGGCGATCGCGATGACCGCGCTCATCGCGAGGAGGTCGCCGGTGAGGCCGTCCGGCACCCCGGAGTGCGCGCCGAGCTGCACGAAGTACGAGGCCACCGCGTTGTTGCCGGTCGCGGACAGGGCCGCCGCGACCGCCCACAGGACCAGCGTCCGCCGGACGGCGCGCGGCATCGGCGCGGACGCCGCCGCCGCGCGCCGGGGCCCGGCCGCGGGCGCGCGGGTCAGCGGGGCCAGCGCCACGGGGACGAGCGCCAGCAGCCCGGCGATCGCCATCGCGGCGCGCCAGCCGTACGGGTGCACGACGAGCGCGACGAGCAGGCCGGGGACGAGCGTGCCGGCGCCGAGCGCGGCGCCGATCGTCCCGGCGGCGAGGGAGCGGCGGCGGTCGGGCGCGCGGGCGGCGATGAGCCGTCCGGCGGCGGGCTGGACGAGCCCGTTGGCGAACCCGGCGGCGACCAGCACCGGGAAGAGGACGGCGACGTGCCCGGCGCGGGAGAGGGCCAGCATCGACAGCGACGCGACGGCCGCCGCCGCGGACAGGGCCGCCGGGACGGGCAGCCGCGCGGCCAGCCGCTTCGCGGCGGGCGAGCCGAGCGCGCTCGCCGCGTAGAACGCGCTCATCGCCAGCCCCAGCGTGGTCCGGTTCGTGTGCAGTGCGTGCTGCATCGACGGGGCGAGCGCGCCGACGGTGAACCCGGGCATCACCGCCGCGGTCGCGGCGGCCGCGGCGGCGACGATCGCGGGCCAGTGGCCCGTGCGGGCGGTGGCGGACGCGGTCACCGGTCCTCCGGGAGCCAGCCGGGGGTGCCGGGGACGACGCGTCCGAACTGGACGTCGCCGAAGTGGACGCCGAAGCCGATCGTGTCCGGGTCGGCGAGCTCGGCGACGAGGCTCCGGCGGACGTCGGCGGACAGGTCCGGGTCGTGGTCGACCACGGCGGAGACCTCCGGGTGGTCCACCTGGACGGGCGAGTGCAGCGCGTCGCCGAACGCGAGGAGCCGCCGCCCGCCCGAGGCGATCTCGTAGACGGTGTGCCCGGCGGTGTGGCCGGCCGTCGTCCGGACCCGCACGCCGGGGAAGATCTCCTCGCCGTCGGCGGTCGTCCGGACCCGCGCGGCGAAGCCGTCGAGGACGGCGGGGTCGGTGTCGGACAGCGCGCGGTGCTCCCACTCGGACGCGCTGACCAGCACCTCCGCGCCGGCGAGCGGCGACGGGCCGCCGGCGGCGGGCGCCAGCCAGCCGGTGTGGTCGACGTGCAGGTGGGTGATGGCGACGGCCTCGATCGCGGCGGGGTCGCGGCCGAGCCCGGCGAGGCTCGCGGGCAGCGCGCCGCCGCGCAGGGCGCCGATCGGCCGCTCCGGGGCGTCCGGCCAGGCGAGCGGGCCGACGCCGGCGTCGATCAGCAGGGCGCGGTCGCCGTGCTCGACCAGCAGGCCGCCGATGCTCGCGACGAGGTTGCCCGCCGCGTTGAGGTACTCGGGGCGTTCGGCCCAGAACGCGTCGGTGGTGCCGGGGAACCAGGCGCGGGGCTTCAGCTCGACGGCGCCGTCCGGGACGTAGGTGATCGCCAGGTCGCCGAGCCGGATCGTCCGGGCGCCCGCCTCGGCGGCGAACCGGTTCCGGGTGCCCGCGTCGGGCGTGCCGGGGGTGCTGGGCATGGGTGTCTCCCTTCGGGACGGCCGCGCCCTGCGGCCGCCGCACGACGGGAAACTTACAACTAGAACTATTCAAGCTGCAACCATTGCAGCTTGATGTAAGCTCGGGCCATGAGCACCGATCCGGAGTTCGCCGCCACCGCAGAGCGGGAGCTGTGCGGGCTGGTGACCGGGCTGTCCCGGCAGATCGAGGAGCACGTCCGCGAGCGCGCCACGACGCTCGGGCTCACCGGCCCCCAGGCCACCGCGCTGCGCGAGCTGACCGGGCCGATGACGATGCGCGACCTCGCCGAACGGATGAGCTGCGAGCCGTCCAACGCCACGTTCGTCGTCGACAAGCTGGAGAAGCGCGGCCTGGTCGAGCGCCGCCCCCACCCGCAGGACCGCCGCGCCAAGGAGCTCGTCCTCACCGCGGACGGCACCGAACTGCGCGCGCGCCTGCTCGAACTGCTCTCGAAGGACTCGCCCCTGGGCGGCCTCGGCGAGGACGAGCTCGGCGCCCTCCAGAACCTGCTGCTCCGCGCCCGGCAGCCACGCTGACCAGCGCCGATCCGGTGCCTCAGGCACCGTGGGCGGTGCCTCAGGCGGCGTGGGCGCGGCGCCGGTGGTACGCGAACGTGACCGCCGCGAGCAGCGGCCCCCAGGCGACCAGCGGGACGTAGGAGACGACGACCAAGGCGCCCTGCCAGGTGTCGGCGTTGAGCGGCGAGTCGGCGGTGAGCCGGTCGCCCGCGATGTTGCGGCCGAACGCCAGCATCACGAACACCCACGTCCACAGGCAGGTCAGGACGGTGGCGCCGATCGCGCCCGGGACGACCGCGGCGAGCGTCGGCACGCGCCGCCCGCGCAGGAACGGCACCCATTTCGGGAACACCTCGCCCCACGTCGACACGAGCCCGACGGCGGTGAACGCCAGCAGCTCGGAGAGGATCGACAGCAGCACCACGTACAGCTCGATCGGCAGCCAGGACGGCAGGTTGCCGCTCTCGTCGCCTCCCGTATGCCGGACGATCGGCAGGTGCAGGGCGACGCCCGCGATCCGCCAAAGGCTGGACGGCAGAACGACGAGCGGGACGGTCAGCGCGGCGGCCCGCGCCCAGCGCGGCACCCCGGGGACGGGCGCGTGCGCGGAGGCCCAAGCGGCCCGCAGCCTCCGGGGGCGCGCGGCGGCAACAGCGGAATCGGTCATGCTTCGAAGATCGCGCGCACGCCCTCGGCCGCACCTCCCCCACCGGCACGACCCGCCTCCCCCGCCGGAGGGAATCTCCGGTGGCGCCGGTGCGCCTCGCCGCCGGCAAGGGCGAGGCCCGGCCGGGAGGGGTGCCGGCCGGGCCTCTCAGGGAGCGGTCAGACGATGTTCTTCGGGCGGTACGCCTTGTACTGGCTGCCGGACGACAACCCGTAGGTGCGGGTGCGGTGGTCGGTGCCGTAGTGGCCGCGCTGCTCGTACGCCCAGTAGGCGGTGTGCTTGCTGCTCGTCCACTTCTCGAAGATGACGACGTGCCGGGTGGTGTTGCTCCCGATCGCGTCGATCACCAGGTCGCCCGCCTTGAGCCGCGACATCGAGATCCGCGTGCTGTAGGTCGAGGACGCGAGGCCGACCGTGTTCGGGCCGGGCTTGGGCAGCCGCAGCGCCATCGACGCGTAGCCGGAGCAGTCGGTGCGGTAGCCGCCGTGGGTCTTGGTCTGGCTGTAGGGGACGCGGCTGCTCGTGTGCGGGTGCCAGGTCTTGGCCCGCGCGATGACCTGCGCCCGGGTGACCTTCGGGACGGACGCCGCCGCGGCCGGGCCGGCCGCGGCCTGCAGCCGGGCGCTCTGCGGCGCCGCGCCGTG
>NZ_JBEYYT010000035.1:0-42009 GCF_040645715.1 Spirillospora sp. NPDC046719
GATCCCGGACCGCCGCTTCCAGCGGCTGCCGGCGGGCCTGGCCATCGCGGCCCGGCGCGGCGACGGCGTCACCCGGGTGATGGCCCACGAGTTCGGCCGCGCGGCCGTCGCGCGGCCGGGCGCTCCCACGTTCGACGAGATCACCGGCATCTGGCGGCGTGTCACCGGCGAGGACATCGGCGACGGTACGCCGCTGTGGGTGGACGCCTTCGGCGACGCGTCCCGGCAACTGGCGCGCTACCGGCACGGCCGGGTGCTGTTCGCCGGCGACGCGGCCCACGTCCAGATGCCCGCGGGCGGCCAGGCCCTCAACCTCGGCCTGCAGGATGCCTTCAACCTGGGCTGGAAGCTTGCTCTGGTCGCTCGGGGCAGGGCGCCTGCCGCTCTGCTGGACGGTTACCACGACGAACGGCACGCGGTCGGCGCGCGGGTGCTGGCCGGCATCAGGGCCCAGGCGCTGCTCCTGCTCGGAGGCCCCGAGGTGGAGGCGGTGCGGGCGGTGTTCGCCGAGCTGATCGACCATGAGCCGGTCCGCCGCCACCTCGCGGGGACGATCTCCGGCCTCGACATCCGCTACGACATCCCGGACGAGACGAACCCGCGTCGGGGAAGCCGCCTCGTGCCCGCCGACCCCGCTCCGCTTCGGACGGGCCGCGGCCTGCTGCTCGACCCGTCCGGCGAGCTGCGCCGCGTCGCCGCCCGCTGGGCCGACCGGGTCAGCACGGTCACCGCCGTGTCCCCGGCGGAGGGCGGTTGCCTCGTCCGCCCGGATGGTTACGCAGCGTGGGCCGCCACCGGCACCGACGACGGCACGAGCCTCGCGGCGGCGCTCGAACGGTGGTTCGGACCCCCGACACCCACCTTCACCCCGGAAACGCCGAGGACCCCGCGAATCCCGGAAACCCCGCGAACGACCCGGCGATCAACCCCGAAACGGAGTGCGGACATGGACAGGTTCACCGGCAAGACGGCCCTGGTCACCGGGGCCAGCCGCGGGATCGGACGGCAGATCGCGACCCGGCTCGCGAGCGAGGGCGCGCTGGTCGCGGTGCACTACTCGGGAGGCCGGGAGGCGGCCGACGAGGTCGTCGCCGCGATCGAGGCGGACGGCGGCCGGGCCTTCACCGTTCAGGCCGAGTTCGGCAAGCCGGGTGATGTGCACCAGCTCTTCCTCGAACTCGAACACGGCCTCAAGGAGCGCACCGGCTCGGTCGATCTGGACATCCTCGTCAACAACGCCGGCGTGATGGGCGGCACCGCCCCTGAGGAGACCACCCCCGAGAAGTTCGACGAGCTCTTCGCGGTCAACGCCAAGGCTCCGTTCTTCATCATCCAGCGCGCGGTCTCCAACCTCACCGCGGGCGGCCGCGTCATCAACATCTCGTCCGGCCTCACCCGCTTCGCCAACCCGGACGAGATCGCCTACGCGATGACCAAGGGCGCCGTGGAGCAGCTCGCGCTGCACTTCGCCAAGATCCTCGCGCCGCGCGGCATCACGATCAACAGCGTCGCACCCGGCATCACCCGCAACGGCGACCCGGTCTTCGACATCCCCCAGGCCGTCGAGCAGATGGGGGCGCTGTCGGCGTTCAACCGCGTCGGCGAGCCCGCCGACGTCGCGGATGTGGTCGCGTTCCTCGCCTCCGCCGACGCCCGCTGGGTGACGGGCGCCTTCATCGACGCCACCGGCGGCACGCTGCTCGGCTGAGGCCGCCCCTCAGGCCGCCCCGGAAGCAGACACCGAAGCCGCAAAGGAGAATCCCATGAGTGTGCCCTGCAAGGTCCTGATCACGGCGGCGACCGGCAACGTCGGCCCGCACGCCGCCCGGCACCTGCTGGAGGCGGGCGTCTCGGTCCGCGCGCTGGTGGTGAAGGACGACCCGAACATCGGACGGCTGCCCGCGGGCGTGGAGCTGGTCGAGGGCGACCTCGGCGACCCCGGCTCGATCGACGCCGCGCTCGACGGGATCAAGGGCGTCTTCTGGATGTGGCCGTTCTTCACGCTCGGCACGGAGACCGCGCTGGACGTCCTCCAGAAGATCGAGAAGCAGGCGAGCAGGCTCGTCCTGGTCTCGTCGGTCGGCGTCCACATCGGCCTCGAACCGCGCGACAACAACTGCCACGCCTACCTCGAAGGGCTGATCGAGGACCACACCAGCGACCTGGAGTGGACGTTCCTGCGCACCACCGGGTTCATGGCGAACGCCCTCGGATTCGCGCCCCAGGTCCGCAACGGCGGCGTCGTCCACTTCCCGTACGGCGCGGCGGCCCGCACGTCCGTCCACGAGGGCGACCTCGCGGCGGTCGGCGTGCGGGCCCTCACCAGTGACGGCCACGCGGGGAAGCGCTACCTGGTCACCGGCCCCGAACTCCTCACCCAGGAGGAGCAGCTGCACATCATCGGGGAGGAGATCGGCCGCGAGCTGACGTGGGAGGACGTCCACGCCGACGCCGCCCGCGAGCAGATGGTCGCCGCGGGCTGGCCGCCCGACTACGCCGACGGCGCCCTCGACTACTTCAAGCAGCTGACCGGCGAGCCCGAGGTCGGGTCGGACGTCGTACGAGAGGTCACCGGCAAGCCCGCCCGCACGTTCCGCGACTGGGCGAGGGAGCGCGCGGATGCCTTCCGCTGAGCACACCGAGGGCGCCGAGCACGTCACGTTCGAGATCTTCCGCACCGACGGTCCCGCGACGACGGGCGCCCTGGTCGAGGCGGCCAAGGGGCTCCTCGACTCCGTCACGGCCCGGGTCCACACCGCGCTGGACGACATGGCCGTCGTGATCCGCACAGTGCGGCCGGACGCCGCGTCCAGCCACACCACGGGCAAGCTGGCCGACCACGCGGGCGTGCTCTCGACGACGACGTTCCAGGGCACCTCCGTCCCCGGGCTGACCGGCCCCGAGGCCGGGCGGGAACCGGGGATCGTGGCGGTCGCGACCCGGCACTTCGCGGGCCGCGACTCCGCCGACGCGGTGCTGCGGCTGCTCGCGGGCAGCGGCGAGTGGAAACGCGGCTTCCCCGGCTTCATCTCGGCGACGCCCTATCTCAGCCCGGACGGACGGACGTTCGTCAACTACCCGATGTGGGTGGATGAGGCGGCCTACCGGGCGTGGATGGCCGACCCGCGGATCGCCGAAGGCCAGGAGGAGATCGCCCGCCTGGAGGTGGCGCCGCCCGAGTACCTCGTCTGCTGCGTGACATGACCGGGATCGTGCTGGACGCCGCGGGCGTCCCGATCTCGGCGCTGCTGGCGGAGCCGCCGGGCGGCGCGCCGCCTCGCGCGGTCATCGCGGCGCTGCACGGGGCGGGCCTGCGCGCCGGCTACTTCGACGGCCGGGCCGACCCGGGGCAGTCGCTGCTGCGCCTCGGCGCACGCCTCGGATTCTCGGTGCTGGCGCTCGACCGGCCCGGCTACGGCGCCTCGGCCGAGGTTCTCCCCGACGGGCAGCCGCTCGTCGAGCAGGCGGCCACCGTGCACGCGGCGCTCGCCGACTTCGCCGCCCACCACCCGACCGGTGCGGGGATCTTCCTCCTCGGGCACTCCTACGGCGGCAAGCTCGCGCTCGTCACCGCCGCCGACGAGACCCGGGGCGACACCCTCCTCGGGATCGACGTCTCGGGCGTCGGCCACCGGTACGCGGTGGACGAGCGCCACGTCGCCAGGTTCAAGGAACGGGAAACCTGGGCGATGCACTGGGGGCCGCTGAGCCTCTACCCGCCGGGGACCTTCCGGTCCGCCGGCCCGATCACCGCCGACGTGCCGGCCTGGGAGACCGCGGAGGCCTGGGACTGGCCGGACCGCTACCCGGACTTCGCCGCCCGCGTGCGGGTGCCGATCCGGGTCACCTTCGCCGAGCACGAACGCTGGTGGCACCACGACGAGGAGTCCCTCAGGGAGCTGGCCGCCGGCCTGAAGACCGCACCGCTGGTCGTCGTCGACCGGCTGGCCAACGCCGGGCACAACCTCAGCCTCGGTGTGGCCGCGCGCACCTATCACCTGCGGGCCCTCGCGTTCCTCGAGGAATGCCTGGCAACACCCCGTACTGGAGGCCTGCGATGGGCGAATCAGGACACTCGGCAGCGCTGCTGAGTCCGGACTACTACCAGAACCCGTATCCCACGTTCGCGTGGCTCAGGGAGAACTCCCCGGTGCACGAGTTCCGGTTCCCGGCGGGCGACGTGCGCATGTGGATCGTGACGCGCTACGCCGACGTGCGCACCGTGCTCGGCGATTCGCGCTTCAGCTCCCAGGGCGGCACGTGGGGGAGCGAGGAGTTCAAGGCGGCCGGGCTGGTGGCCGGCGCAGGCAGCGTGCTGGAGAAGGCGGTCACGGTCGTCGACCCGCCCGACCACACCCGCCTCCGCCGCCTCGCCATGCGCGCGTTCACCCCGCGCCGCATCGAGGAGTGGCGCGGGATCGTCGCGCAGACCGTGACCGCGGCCCTCGACCGCTGCCAGGAGCTCGGGCGCTTCGACGTGATGGAGGACTTCGGCGGCGTGGTGTCGGCCGGGGTGATGGGCGAGATCCTCGGCTTCCGCATCGAGCGGCACGAGGAGCTGGTCGAGACGCTGGCCAAGGTCTTCCCGTCCGATCCGGCGCTCATGGAGCACGTTCCCGAGGGCATGGCCCAGATCTGCGCCTACGCGGAGCAGCTCGTCACCGAGAAGCGCGCCGCGCCCGCGGACGACCTCGTCTCCGACCTCGTCCAGGCCGGGGAGGCGGGCGACCGGCTGTCGCGGGACGAGCTCGTCGCGATGGTCGCGGCCATGATCCTGGCGGGCAGCGACACGATCCGCGCGTTCGTCGGGAACGCCGTGCTGGCGCTGCTCGACCACCCCGACCAGGCGGCGCTGCTGCGCTCCCGGCCCGACCTCGCGCCGGGGGCCGTCGAGGAGCTGCTGAGGTACGAGGGCGCGCTGAGCACCGCCCTCTTCCGGCTGGCGACCGAGGACCTGGAGCTGAACGGGACCAAGCTGCCCGCCGGAGCCCCGGTGATCGCGGCGATCCTCGCCGCCAACCGCGACCCGCGCCGGTTCGACGATCCGGACCGCCTGGACATCACCCGGACCGGCGTCCGCCACCTCGGTCTCGGCCATGGCCTGCACAACTGCCTCGGTGCGGCGCTCGCCCGCCTGGAGGGAGAGATCGCCGTCCCGGCACTGCTCCGGAGGTTCCCGGGGCTGGAGCCCGCCCTCCCGCGTGACGAGATCCGCTACATCGACAACTGGGCGATGCGCCGCATCGAGCGGCTTCCGGTCGTCCCCACCCCGGCGCGATGAGGGCGCGGCTGCGGATCGACCGCGAGCTGTGCGTCGGCAGCGGCCTCTGCGAGGCGATGTCGCCCGAGCTCTTCACCCTCGCCGACGACGGGCTGGCCGTCCTGAACGAGCGGCGGCTCGCCGACCTCGCCCGCATCGCGACCGCGCAGGACGTCGCCGACTGCTGTCCCAGCGGCGCGATCGTCCTCGAGCGAGACCACGACACCGACCAGGAAGGGGCAGGGCGTTGACGGAGACCGAGACCCGCGCCGCCGACACCAGCGAGGCGATCATCGCCCCGCTGTGGGAGCGCAACTACGACTGGCTGACGACCCGGATCATCCAGGGGCTACCGCTCGAACCGACCTGGCACTGCCTCGACGTGGGCGCCGGCGGCGGGTCGATGTCCTACTGGCTGGCCGAACGGGTCCCGCAGGGCTCGGTCATCGCGGTCGACACCGACACCAGCCTGCTCGACCACGGCCGGGCGCCGAACCTGATCGTCGAGGAGGCCGACATCACCGTCAAGGGGCCCGACAAGCCGGCGTCGCTCGACTTCATCCTCATCCGGGCCGTGCTGTCGCTCGTCCCCGACGCGGACGAGCTGATCGCCCGCGCGGTGAGCTGGCTGCGGCCCGGCGGCTGGCTGCTCGCCGAGGACTTCTACTTCATGCCCGCCGCCGACAGCCCGACCGAGAACGGACGGGCCGTGGTCGGCGCGTACACCAGGGCGTTCGAGCTCGGCGGCGCCGACCCCCGGGTGGGGCGGCGCCTGCCGCACCTCCTGCCCACGGCCGGGCTGACCGACGTGGAGACGAAAGTGCGGCCGCTCGGCCCGGGCACGGGCGAGACGGAGAACGCCCTGATGCGGGCCCGGATGGAGCTCCAGGGGCAGCCGCTGATCGACAACGGGCTGCTCACCGCCGCGGAGATCGGCGAGTTCGTCGGCGCGATGGACCGGCCGGAGGGGCGGGACGTCACCACCCTGCTGTTCTCCGTGTGGGGCCGGCGGCCGAGCCGGTGAAGGAGGAGCCCGTGACCGAGAAGAGGACCCAGCCCATGCACAGCACCCTGATCGTCGCCAAGATGGCCGGTGACGACAGCGCCGACGTCGCGCGGCTCTTCGCCGAGTTCGACCGGACGGACATGCCGCACCTGATGGGAACCCGGCGCCGGCAGCTGTTCAAATACCAGGGCCTGTACTTCCACCTGCAGGACTTCGACTCCGAGAGCGGCGGCGACGCCATCGAGGAGGCCAAGGCGCACCCGCTGTTCAAGCGGATCAGCGAGGACCTCCGGCCGTTCATCACGCCGTACGACCCGAACTGGCGCACGCCGTCGGACGCCATGGCGGCCCGCTTCTACCGGTGGGATCCGCGGTGATCCGGCGCGTCGTCGTCACCGGGATCGGGGTGCTCGCCCCGGGCGGCCTGGGCGTGAAGAACTACTGGAGCCTGCTCACCGAGGGGCGCACCGCGACCCGCGGCATCACCTTCTTCGACCCTTCGCCGTTCCGCTCCCGGATCGCGGCCGAGTGCGACTTCGAGCCCGCCGCGCACGGCCTGACCCCGCAGGAGATCCGGCGGATGGACCGGGCCGCGCAGTTCGCCGTGGTCGCCACGCGCGAGGCGGTCGCCGACAGCGGGATCGAGTTCGGCGAGGAGGACCTGACCCGCACCGGCGTCACGGTCGGCAGCGCGGTCGGCGCCACCATGGGGCTCGAGGAGGAGTACCGCGTCGTCAGCGACGACGGCCGGCTCTGGAACGTCGATCCCGACTACGTCGTCCCGCACCTCTACAACTATCTGGTGCCCAGTTCGTTCGCCGCGGACGTGGCGTGGGCGGTCGGCGCCGAGGGACCCGCCGCCGTGGTGTCCACCGGCTGCACCTCCGGGCTGGACTCGGTGGGGTACGCGGCGGAGCTGGTCCGGGAGGGCACCGCCGACGTGATGATCGCCGGGGCGGCCGACGCCCCGATCTCGCCGATCACGCTCGCCTGCTTCGACGCGATCAAGGCGACCAGCCCGCGCAACGACGACCCCGAGACGGCCTCACGGCCGTTCGACGGGACGCGCGACGGCTTCGTGCTCGGTGAGGGCGCGGCCATGTTCGTGCTGGAGGAGCTGGAGAGCGCGAGGCGGCGCGGGGCCCGGATCTACGCCGAGATCGCGGGGTACGCGACGCGCTGCAACGCCTACCACATGACCGGTCTCAGGCCGGACGGCCGGGAGATGGCCGAGGCGATCGGCGGTGCCTTGGCGGAGGCGCGGCTGCCCGGTGGGAGCGTGGACTACGTCAATGCGCACGGCTCGGGCACCAGGCAGAACGACCGGCACGAGACCGCCGCGTTCAAGCGCGGCCTGGGCGCCCACGCCTACCGGACCCCGGTCAGCTCGATCAAGTCGATGATCGGCCATTCGCTGGGCGCCATCGGCTCGCTGGAGATCGCCGCGTCGCTGCTGGCGATCGACCAGGACGTGGTACCGCCGACCGCCAACCTGCACACGCCCGACCCCGAGTGCGACCTGGACTACGTGCCGCTCGCAGCCCGCGAGCAGCGCACCGACGTGGTGCTGACGGTCGGCAGCGGTTTCGGCGGGTTCCAGAGCGCGATGGTGCTGGCCGATCCCGAACGGGTCGACGCGACGTGAGCGAGCCGCAGGGGCGCCGCGCGGTCGTCACGGGAATCGGTGTGACGGCGCCCAACGGTCTCGGCACGGCGGCGTTCTGGACGTCGACGCGCGCCGGCACGAGCGGGATCGCGCCCGTCAAACGGTTCGACGCGGCCGGTTACCCGGCCCGGCTCGCCGGAGAGGTGCCCGGGTTCGTCGCCGAGGACCACCTGCCGAGCCGGCTGCTCCCGCAGACCGACCACATGACCCGGCTGGCCCTGGTCGCGGCGGACTGGGCGCTCCAGGACGCCGGGGCCGCCCCGGCGGATCTGCCCGAGTACGGGATGGGTGTGGCCACGGCCGCGTCGTCGGGCGGGTTCGAGTTCGGCCAGCGCGAGCTGCAGAACCTGTGGAGCAAGGGGAGCCGGCACGTCAGCGGCTACCAGTCGTTCGCCTGGTTCTACGCCGTCAACACCGGCCAGATCTCCATCCGCAACGGCATGCGCGGCCCGTCCAGCGTCGTCGTCAGCGACCAGGCGGGCGGGCTGGACGCCGTCGCCCAGGCCAGGCGGCAGATCCGCAAGGGAACCGGGCTGATGCTCACCGGCGGCGTCGACGGCTCGGTGTGCCCGTGGGGCTGGGTGGCGCAGCTCGCCTCCGGGCGGCTGAGCCGCGGCGACGTCCCCGACCGCGCCTACCAGCCCTTCGACCGGGCGGCCCGCGGGCATGTCGCGGGCGAGGGCGGCGCGATCCTCGTCGTCGAGGACTCCGCGTCCGCCGCCGAACGGGGCGCCCCCCGCTACGGCGAGATCGCGGGCTGCGCCGCCACGTTCGACCCCAAGCCGGGCAGCGGGCGGCCACCCGGGCTGCGCCGCGCGATCGAACTGGCGCTCGCCGACGCCGGGCTGGCCCCCGCCGACATCGATGTCGTCTTCGCCGACGCGGCCGCGGTGCCCGAGCTCGACCGGATCGAGGCCGCGGCGATCGGCGCGGTCTTCGGCCCGGGCGGGGTGCCGGTCACCGCGCCCAAGACGATGACCGGCCGCCTCTACTCCGGGGCGGGCCCGCTCGATCTGGCGGCCGCCCTGCTCGCGCTGCGCGACCAGGTCATCCCGCCCACGGTGAACGTGACCCCGGCCGCCGAGTACGAGCTCGACCTGGTGGCCGGCGCCGCCCGCCCGGCCCGCCTGCGGGCCGCGCTGGTGCTGGCCCGCGGCCACGGCGGCTTCAACTCCGCGATCGTGCTGCGTGCCTGATATCGGAACACACGAAAGAGGGATCGATCCATGGCTGACCAGGAGTTCACCCTGCCCGACCTCCGGCGCGTGCTGGTACAGGCCGCCGGCGAGGTGGCCGGGCTCGACGGCGACATCCTCGATGTCGGCTTCGAGGAACTGGGCTACGACTCGCTCGCCCTGCTGGAGGCCTCCGGCCGCATCGAACGCGAGCACGGCATCCGGCTGGAGGAATCGGCACTCGTCGACGCCCGGACGCCGCGGGCGCTGCTCGCGGTCGTCAACGCCACCCTTCCCGCCGCCGGTGCGGCCTGAGCGACCCGAGGAGCCGACATGCCCACCACATCGCATCCGCACGCCATCGTCACCGGGGCGACCAGCGGGATCGGCCTCGCCGTCACCCGGACCCTGGCGGCGCAGGGCCACCGCGTCTTCATCTGTGCCCGAAGCGCCGAGAACGTGACCACCGTCGCCAAACGGCTCACCGACGAGGGACTCGAGGTCGACGGGGCCGCGTGCGACGTCCGCGACGCCGCCGAGATCGCCCGGCTCGTCCGGGCGGCCGTGGACCGCTTCGGCCCGGTGGACGTGCTGGTCAACAACGTCGGCCGCAGCGGCGGCGGGGTGACCGCGGACATCTCCGACGACCTGTGGTTCGACGTCATCGACACCAACCTCAACAGCGTCTTCCGGATGACCCGCGAGGTGCTGAACGCGGGTGGCATGCGGGCCGGGGACCGCGGCCGCATCGTCAACATCGCGTCCACGGCGGGCAAGCAGGGCGTCGTGCTCGGCGCCCCGTACTCGGCGTCCAAGCACGGTGTGGTCGGGTTCACCAAGGCGCTGGGCAACGAGCTCGCCCCGACCGGCATCACGGTGAACGCGGTGTGCCCCGGCTATGTCGAGACCCCGATGGCCGAAAGGGTCCGGCAGGGCTACGCCGCCGCGTGGGACACCACGGAGGACGCCGTCATGGCGAAGTTCTCCGCCAAGATCCCGCTCGGCCGCTACTCCACCCCGGAGGAGGTGGCCGGGCTGGTCGGATACCTGGTCACCGACACCGCGGCCTCGATCACCGCCCAGGCGCTCAACGTCTGCGGCGGCCTCGGCAACTTCTAAGGGAGCAGATGATGACGACGCGCGAGGTCGAGCACGAGATCACCGTGGACGCCCCGGCGGCGGACGTCTACCGGCTCATCGCCGAGGTGGCGAACTGGCCGCGGATCTTTCCGCCGACCGTCCATGTCGCCCACCTGGAACGCGGCGACCGCGCGGAGCGAATCCAGATCTGGGCCACCGCCAACGGCGAGCCCAAGACCTGGACGTCGCGCCGCAGCCTCGATCCCGATGGGCTGTGCATCACCTTCCGCCAGGAGAAGAGCACCCCGCCGGTGGCCTCGATGGGCGGCACCTGGATGATCGAACCCGCGGGCGAGGGCCGCAGCCGCATCCGGCTGCTGCACGACTACCGCGCGATCGACGACGATCCCGCCGGGCTGGCCTGGATCGACGAGGCGGTGGACCGCAACAGCCGGTCCGAGCTGGCCGCCCTCAAGACCAACGTCGAGGCGGCCATCGCCGCCGAGGCGGACCTGCTGCTGTCGTTCGAGGACACACTCCGGGTGGACGGTTCGGCTGAGGACGTCTACGACTTCCTGAACGAGGCGCAGCTCTGGGAGAAACGGCTGGCGCACGTGGCCAGGGTCGAGCTCACCGAGGACGAGCCCGGCGTCCAGATCCTGGAGATGGACACCCGGACCAAGGACGGCTCGACGCACACCACCAAGTCGATCCGGGTGTGCTTCCCGCATGAGCGGATCGTCTACAAGCAGATCGGGCTGCCCGCGCTGCTCAGCCTGCACACCGGCTACTGGTTGATCCGGCCGGAAGGCGACGGCGTGACCGTCACCGCCGAGCACACCGTCGTCATCGACTCGGCCAACATCGCGACGGTCCTCGGCGCCGGGGCGGGTGTCGCGGAGGCCAAGGCGTTCGTGCGGAAGGCGCTCAGCGGAAACAGCACCGCCACCCTCGGCTACGCGAAGGAGTACGCCGAGGGCGCGAGGTGACGGTGAAGCACGGAACCGAGTCCAATGCCTTGACTCAACGCCTTGACTTCAACCTCGGTTCAAGTCGCACGGTGAGGTTTGTCGCCCGAGACGGACCTTGGAGACCCCGTGTTGCTCCGGCTCTTGCAGGACACCCGCACCGCGGTGGCGGTGCTCGGCCTCGGCCTGGTCGCGATCGCGCTCAGCGTGATCGCGGTCCCGAAGACTCGGCGCGCCGCCGCCCGTGCCGAGCGCGTCCAGGAGATCCACAACGACGAACCCGGCCGCGCACCGGGCCCTGAACCCGGTGCCGGGCCCGGCCCTGAACCCGGTGCCGGGCCCGGCTCTGAACCCGGCCTCGAACCCGGTGCCGGGCCCGGCGTGGTGCCGCCGCAGGGCCTGGTCGAGCTGCGCGGCGTGGAGTTCAGGTGTTCGGGCACGGGCCTGCCCGTTCTCCAGAACATCGACCTGGTGGCCGGGCCGGGCGAGATCGTCGCGGTGACCGGCGCCGCCGGCAGCGGCAAGAGCACCCTGCTCCAGCTCATCCGGCGCCTGTTCGACGCCCGCGAGGGGCAGGTGCTCATCAACGGCGTGAACGTGCGGGACCTGGCCCCAGGCCGCCTCGCCGAGATCGTCGGCTACGTGCCGCAGAAGGCCTTTCTGTTCGGCGGGACGATCGGAGCCAACCTGCGGTACGGGCGGCTCGATGCGACCGACGCCGAGCTCTGGCACGCGCTGGACATCGCGCAGGGCACGGGTTTCGTGGCGGGTCTGCTGCAGGGCCTGGAGACGGAGATCCCGGAGGGCGGCGCAGGCCTGCCCGACGGCCATCGCCAGCGGCTGGCCATCGCCCGCGCGCTGGTCCAGCGGCCGGAGATCTACCTCTTCGACGACGTGTTCGCCTCGCTCGACCACATCACCGACGCGGCCCTGCGCGCCGCGCTCGCCGCCGAGACCGAGGATGCGACGGTCATCATCGCGGCCCGGCGAATCGGCACGATCCGGCATGCCGACCGGATCGTGGTGCTCGACAGGGGCCGCATCGCCGGGATCGGCACGCACGACGAACTGATGGCGGAGAACGGCGTCTACCGGCGGGCCGCGCAGTCCCAGCTCGGCGAACGGCAGGCGAAGTAAGCGAACGGGGACGGCTCGGAGCGTCGCACGAATGCCGGCCCGGAGGCTTGACCTCAACCTCGGTTCAACTTTTAGCCTCGAGATCACAGACGCATTCGAATATCATCCGAAAGGACCGTCATGGCCGAAAAGAAACTGCGTCTCCTGGTGATTGTCGGAAGCGTGCGGGGTGGGCGCCTGGCCCCGACCGTCGGCAATTGGTTCGCCGCGGAGACGAAGGAATTCGGTGAGTTCGAGGTCGATCTGCTCGATCTCGCGGACGTCGACCTGCCGCTGTCGATGCCGGCGTTCGGTGAGGAGCTCCCGCCCGAGGTGAAGGCCGTCCAGGAACCGCTGACAGAGCGGGTGGCCAGGGCGGACGCCTACGTCGTCGTCACACCCGAGTACAACCACAGCTACCCGGCCGCGCTCAAGAACGTGATCGACTGGCACCTCACCGAGTGGGCGGCCAAGCCGGTCGGGTTCGTCTCGTACGGCGGCGTCTCCGGCGGCCTGCGCGCCACCGAGCACCTGCGCGGGGTGTTCGCCGAGCTGCACGCGGTGACCGTGCGCGAGACCGTCAGCTTCACCAACGCCTGGGAACACTGGGACGAGCAGGGCAATGGGCCCAAAGAGCCCGAGATCTGCCGCGACGCGGCCAAGAGGCTCCTGGTCCAGTTGCACTGGTGGGCGCGGGTGCTCGCGGACGCCAAGGAGAAGATGCCCTACCCGGCCTGACAGCCGGCCCCGCACGAGACCGACCTCACGGCCCCCGCTCGGTCTCGCCGTCCCCTGTCACAGGGGACCCAGAGGAGGCGCGACGCGTTCGCGCCTCCTCTGCGTTTCCGGGGGTCTCTCTCGTCGATGGAGGAGTGGAACCGATGAGCACCCCGACCGTCTCCCCGCTCCGGCCGCGCGCCGAATCCGGGCTGGCCGCCCGGCTCGCCCGGTCCGCCGCCGCGGTCACCGAGGGCGCGGACCTGACCACCGAGGGCGTGTTCGGCTGGATGGCCGAACGCGTCGCGACCCACGACTTCAAGGTGGACCGGATCCCCTTCGCCGAGCTCGACGGCTGGTCGTTCGACGCGGCCACCGGAGACCTGCGCCATCGCAGCGGGCGGTTCTTCTCCGTCGAAGGGCTCCGGGCCCGGGTGAACGACACGACCGGCGTCGTGCCGGACCGCGAGTGGGCGCAGCCGATCCTCAACCAGCCCGAGATCGGCATCCTCGGGCTGCTGGTCAAGGAGTTCGACGGAGTCCCGCACGTCCTGCTGCAGGCCAAGATGGAGCCCGGTAACTCCAACCTGCTCCAGCTGTCGCCGACCGTGCAGGCCACGTGGAGCAACTACAACCGGGTCCACGAGGGCACCGCGGTCGGTTACCTCGAGTACTTCAACGGGCCCGAGCGTGGCCGGGTGCTCGCGGACGTGCTGCAGTCCGAGCAGGGCTCGTGGTTCTTCCGCAAGGTCAACCGCAACGTGATCGTGGAGGTGACCGGCGAGGTCCCACCGCACGAGGACTTCCGCTGGCTGACCCTTGGGCAGATCGGGGCGCTGCTGCGCCGCGACACCATCGTCTCGATGGACCTGAGGTCGGTGCTCTCCTGCCTGCCGTTCGACCGGGCCGAGGCCGGCGCTCTGCACGCCGACGCCGACGTGCTCTCCTGGTTCACCGGCGTGCGCAGCCGGTACGACGTGCGCTCCTCCTGCATGCCGCTCGCGGACGTGCCGGGCTGGGTGCGCACCGACTCGGTCATCCGGCACGAGACGGGCCGCTACTTCCGCATCGTCGGCGTCGGCGTCCAGGCGAGCAGCCGCGAGGTCGCCGGCTGGACCCAGCCGCTGCTGGAGCCCGTCGAGCCAGGGGTCATCGCGTTCCTCTCCTGCCGGATCGAGGGAGTCCCGCACGTCCTCGCGCACGCCCGATCCGAGGGTGGGTTCGCCGACTCGGTGGAGATCGGTCCCACCGTCCAGTGCACGCCGGGCCAGCACGCGGACACCGCGGACCGGCCCGCGTTCCTGGACCAGGTGCTGACGGCGGATCCGGCGCGCGTCCGCTACTCGGCGGTGCAGTCGGAGGAGGGCGGCCGGTTCCTGAACGCCGACAACCGGTACCTGGTGATCGACGTCGACGAGCCGTTCGCACCCCCGCCCAACTACCGCTGGGTCACGCACGGCCAGCTCAATCTGCTGGTCCGGCACGGTCACTACCTCAATGTCCAGGCCCGCACGCTGCTCGCGTGCCTCAACTCCATGTCCGCGTAGCGCCGATGGGGAGCCACATGTCTGAAGCCGCGGTACGCGTGGTCGTCACCGGGATCGGGGTCATCTCGAGCATCGGGACGGGCGCGGAGGAGTTCACCCGGGGCCTGCGGGAGGGCCGCAGTGGCATTTCGCCGATCACCTCGTTCGACACCACCGGGTTCGAGCATGTCAACGGCGGTGAGGTGCACGGCTTCAAGCCCGCCGAGTGGATTCGCCGCACGCCGGTGGAGACGCTCGGCCGGGCCGCCCGGTTCTCGGTGGCGGCCGCCCGGATGGCGGTCGCGGACGCCGGCCTCACCGACCCGGAGCTGGCCGGCCGCCGGGCGCACATCTGCGTGGGCACGACCGACGGCGAGTCCCGCGAGCTGGACCTGCTCACCGAGCACCTTCTCGAGGCGGAGCCGCAGCGGGGGGCGCGGGGGGCCGTCCCTCCACGGGCGACACGGCTCGCGGAAGAGCCGCGGTCGTGGATCCCCAAGACCGCGGCGGCCGTCCCTGCGGGCCGGCTGTCCGCGGCCATCGCGGCCGAACTCGGCATGTCCGACGTGGACGCGAGGACGCTCACCACAGCGTGCTCGGCGGGGAACTACGCGATCGGCTCCGGCCTCGACGCGCTCAGGCTCGGCGAGGCCGACCTGGCCCTGTGCGGCGGCGCCGACGCCGTCTGCCGGAAGACGTTCACCGCGTTCTACCGGCTGGGCACGATCGCGCCCGACGTCTGCCGCCCGTTCGACAAGGACCGGGAGGGCATCATCACCGGCGAGGGCGGCGCCGTCCTGGTGCTGGAGACCCTGGAGTCCGCACGGCGAAGGGGAGCGAGGATCTACGCCGAGGTGCTCGGCTACGGCCTCAACTGCGACGCGTATCACCCCGTCGCGCCGGACCAGGACAGCATCGCCCGCTGCATGGAACTCGCCCTCAAGGACGCGGACGTGCGCCCCGAACAGGTCGATCTCATCTCGGCGCACGGCACCGGCACGAAGGCCAACGACGTCACCGAATGCCGCGCCGTCCACGAGGTGTTCGGCGGCCGCCCGCCACGCACGGTCTCTCTCAAGTCGATGCTCGGCCACACCATGGGCGCCGCCAGCGCGCTGGCGGCGGCGGCCTGCTCGCTCGCCCTCACGCACGGCTTCGTCCCGCCGACCATCAACCATCGCCAGACCGATCCGGAGTGCGACATCGACTGCGTCCCCAATCGCTTCGTGCCGGCGGACCTGGAGGTCGTGCAGAGCAACGGGCTGGCCTTCGCGGGCAACAACTGCGTGGTGCTCTTCGGCAAATACAAGGGGCAGGGCTCATGAACGACTCGGCACGCGGTGGCGCCCTCCGGCCGGTCATCACGGCCTGGTCGGCCTTCTCCCCGTACGGGCGGGGCCGAGCGGCCTTCACCGAGGGGGTCGCCGAAGGGCGGACGGCCGTCGGTGTGCTCGACCGGGACAGCTGGGACACCCCGGACGAGCGCGCGGGGCTGGTGCCCGGCTTCGAGACGCGCGCGGTGCTCGGCAAGAAGGGCACCCGCGGCATGGACCGGCTGGCCGGGCTCGCCGTCGCCACCGTGCGCGACCTGCACGCGGAGCGGCCCGGCGACGCGACGACCGCGCTGGTGCTCGGCACGACCACGGGCAGCGCCCAGACGATGATGGACATCACCCGGACCGGGCTGACGGCGCCGCTGCCCTATCTCATCGACCCCGCCGCCATCCCGTACGGCGTCATGAACGGTGCCGCGGGCCAGTGCGCGATCTGGCACGGCTACCACGGCCCCAACGCCACGATCGCCGCCGGCAGGCCGACCGGCCTGGCGGCCCTCGGCTACGCGCGGCGGCTGCTGCGCGCCAGACGGGCGCGGACCGTGGTGTGCGGCGCTGCCGAGGACTACAGCCACGCGCGTTCGTGGCTGGAGTCCCACGGCGAAGACGGCGTCGAGGGCACGGTGCTGGGCGAGGGCTGCGCGATGTTCGCGGTCGGCCTGCCGCCCGCGGACGGCGGCCCGGTGCTGGCCGAGGTGCTCGCGCTGGACTTCCGGATCTGCCTGGACGGGGAGTGGGGCGCCGCCGTCGACCGCTCGGTGCGGACGGTCCTGAGCCCGAGCGGCGCGGACGTCTGGATCGCCTGTGCCTCGGGCGCCGCAGGGCCGGCAGGGAAGGCCGAGCAGGCGGCGCTCGACGAGGCCGCGCCCGCGGAGACCCGCCTCACCCCGCTGCCGGAGTTCATCGGGGAGACCCATGCCGCCTCGGCCGCGTTCCAGCTCGGCGCCGTGCTGGGCCTGGCCGAGCGGACCCCTGAGGCGGCCGGCCGGACCGCGGTGATCACCTCGGTCGATCCGCCGAGCGGCACGGTCGCCGCGGCGCTGCTGCGATTGGGGGAGCGGCGGTGACGCCGGACGTGGCGAGCCCGGTCGTGGCGGTGCCCGTGGCAGGGGAGACACGGGCGAGCGTCGCCGTCGACCCGGCGGAGACCGTGTTCGCCGGGCACTATCCCGGGCAGCCGATTCTGCCGGGCGTCTGCGTCGTGGAGTACGTGCGGCTGGCCACCGCACCGCCGGGCTGGCGGCTGGCGGACATCGAGTCGAGCCGGTTCCTGCGGCCGGTGCTGCCCGCCGACCGGCTCACGATCGAGTGGACCTGGTCGGACGAGGGGCCGGACCGGCGCTGCTCGGCCACGGTCTCGACGGAACGCGGCGTCACCGCGAGGGTGAGGCTCCGATTCGTGCGGGAGGACGCGACGTGATCGGCGCGGACGGGCTCAAGGGACTGCTGCCGCATCGCTATCCCATGCTGCTGGTCGATCGTGTGACCGAGGTCGTGCCCGGCGAGCGGCTGACCGCGCTCAAGGCGGTGACCTGCAACGAACCGTGGTATGCCGCGCTGCCGGACGGGGCGGGCGATCTCGCGCACGACTACCCGGCCGTCCTGCTGGTCGAATCATGGTGCCAGGCGGCCGGTGTGCTGGCGGGCGGCGCTGGCCGCGAGGCGGGCCGGGTGCCGCTCCTGGGGGGCGTCTCGGACGTGCGGCTGGTCGGCCGGGTGCGGCCGGGCGACGTGCTGACGCACCACGTCCGGCTTATCCGGGACGTGGCCGACACGCTCATCTTCGCCGGGGCGACCACCGTGGCGGACCGGCCCGTGATGGAGGTCGGCCGGGCGACGATGGCCGTGCGCTCCATAAAGCCCATTTAGTGCAATTAGCGCAATCTTAGAGCTGGCGCTCTTGTGTGCCGAGGTGTGCCGAAGAGAGCATCAAGTATCTCCCGACAAGTGTCCTTATCGGGCGAATTTCCGGAGGCCGCGTGCGCAAGATTCTGATCGCCAACCGTGGTGAGATCGCGGTTCGTATTGCTCGCGCCTGTCGCGATGCGGGTTTGGCGAGTGTCGCGGTGTACGCCGATCCCGATCTGGACGCGTTGCACGTTCGGGTCGCCGACGAGGCGTATGCGCTGGGCGGTGCGTCCGCCGCCGACAGCTACCTGGACATCGACAAGCTGTTGAAGGTCGCGGCCGAGGCGGGTGCGGACGCGGTGCACCCCGGTTACGGGTTCCTGGCCGAGAACGCCGACTTCGCCGCCGCGGTCGGGGACGCGGGGTTCACCTGGATCGGGCCGCCGCCCGCCGCGATCACCGCGTTGGGTGACAAGGTCAAGGCCCGGCACATCGCGGCCAAGGTCGGCGCGCCCTTGGTGGCCGGAACCAAGGACCCCGTCTCGGGCGCGGACGAGGTCGTCGCGTTCGCCGTCGAGCACGGCCTGCCGATCGCGATCAAGGCCGTCTACGGCGGCGGCGGTCGCGGCCTGAAGGTCGCCCGTGCCCTGGAGGAGATCCCCGAACTGTACGACTCGGCGGTCCGTGAGGCGGTCGCCGCGTTCGGCCGAGGCGAGTGCTTCGTCGAACGCTACCTGGACAAGCCCCGGCACGTGGAGACCCAGTGCCTGGCCGACCAGCACGGCAACGTCGTGGTCGTCTCCACCCGCGACTGCTCGCTGCAACGCCGCCACCAGAAACTGGTCGAGGAGGCTCCGGCGCCGTTCCTGGCCGGCGAGCAGGTCGACCTGCTTCGCACCTCCTCCAAGGCCATCCTGCGGGAGGCCGGGTACGTCGGGGCGGGCACGTGCGAGTTCCTGGTCGGCCAGGACGGGACGATCTCGTTCCTGGAGGTCAACACCCGGCTGCAGGTCGAGCACCCGGTCACCGAAGAGGTCACCGGGATCGACCTGGTCCGCGAGATGTTCCGGATCGCCGACGGCGAACCGCTCGGCTACACCGACCCCGAACCACACGGCCACTCCATCGAGTTCCGCCTCAACGCCGAAGAGCCCGGCCGCGGCTTCCTGCCCGCGGTCGGCACGCTCACCACCCTGCAACCACCGACGGGCCCGGGCGTGCGGCTGGACACCGGCTACACGCAAGGCGAGACCGTGCCCCAGGCGTTCGACTCACTGATCGCAAAACTCATCGTCACCGGAGCCGATCGCCACCAGGCCATCCAACGCGCCCGCCGCGCCCTGACGGAATTCCGCGTCGAAGGCGTGCCCACCGTGCTGCCCTTCCACCAGGCCGTCCTCAACGACCCCGCCTTCACCCCGGCCGACGACACCCCCTTCACCGTCCACACCCGCTGGATCGAAACCGAGTTCGACAACCGGATCCTGCCGCGTGATCCGCCCGAGGCCGCTGAGGAGGTCAGGCGGGAGCGGGTCACGGTGGAGGTGGCGGGCAGGCGCATCGAGGTGCTCGTCCCCGCTCTTGCCGCGGCGCCGCCCGCGAACGGGAGAGCCGCGCCCGTCCGGCGGCGCGGCGCCAAGAAGGGCGGTGACCCCCGGGCGTCCGGGGACTCGTTGGTCAGCCCGATGCAGGGCACGTTGGTGAAGATCCTCGCGGTGGAGGGCACGGCCGTCGCGGCCGGCGACACCGTCGCCGTGCTGGAGGCCATGAAGATGGAGCAGCCCCTCACCGCCCACAAGGCCGGAACGATCACCGGTCTGGCCGCCGAGGTCGGCCAGACCGTCTCCAGCGGCACGGTCATCTGCGAGATCAAGGACTGAGATGCTGAGCGGATCACTCACACTGGACGCCGTCGCGTCGCACTTTCCGGAACGGACGGTCACGGTCGAGGAACGGGCCGCGGAGCTGGGGCTCAACGCGGCGCAGACCCATCTGTTCCGCCGGATCCAGGGGCTGGACCGGATGCGGATCGACCCGGAGATGGATCTCTACGACCTGCTGCTGCCGGCCGCGCGCGAGGCCCTCGCCGCCGCCGACCCCCGGTCCGTCCGCTACCTGATCTACGTGCACGCGGCGCAGGAGATCGGGCCGTCCACGGTCGACCCCGCCCGCGAGATCCGGGACGCGCTGGGCCTTCGGGACGCCACGGCGTTCGCGCTCACCCATCAGAGCTGCGCGGGCGGCCTGAGCGCGATCGACACCGCCGGGGCGCTCCTGCAGGCCGACGGCGACCCGTCCGCCACCGCGCTGATCGTGGCGGGGGAGAAGAACTACAGCCGCGGCACCCAGGTCATCTACAACGCCTGCCTTCTCGCCGAGGGTGCGGCGGCCTGCCTGGTGTCGTGGAACGGCCCGGGCGACCCCGTCCGCTCGTTCGTCGCCCGCACGCACGGCGAGCACTCCAGGCCGCAGCGCGTGCAGGGCGCAGTGGCGAACCGCATCCCCGAGGACCGCGCCACGCTGTTCGGCTCGGTGATGAAGGAGGCGGCGGCGCGGGCAGGGTGCGATCTCGCCGACATCCAGACCGTCATCTCGACCAACTCCAACATCGTCTTTCTGGGCGACATGACGCAGTACATGGAATTCCGGCCCGGAATGGTCTTCATGGACAACGTCCCCCGATACAGCCACTGCCTCGCCGCCGACCCGTTCATCAACTACGTGACGCTGCGCGATGAGAAACGGCTCGAGCCGGGACGCCATCAGCTGTTCTGGACCGTGGGAGTCGGCATGACCCTGGCCGCCATGGTCATCACCCACGTCGGGGGTGACCGATGAGGGGCCTGCGGCTGCACGGTACCGCCGCGATCGCCGAGGTCCCGGAACAGGCGATCCAGCTCACCCCGGCGGGACGCGAGTACTTCGGCGACCTGGTCGAGCCGTTCGGCGCCAAGGTCGACGAGGACCTCCTGCAACGCCCGGGCGGGCATGTCTCCTACACCGACCTCGTCGAACGGCTGGTCGGGGAGGCCCCGGAGACGGCGATGGATCCGGACCTCGTGCTCCTCGCGTACGGCTTGCCGGACCTCAGCCCGGCGGTGAGCGTCGCCCCGTACCTGAACCATCTGACCGGCGGGCGGGCGATCGGCTTCGCCGTGACCGAGCAGGGGCTGGGCGCCCCGTTCACCGCGCTGCGCACCGCGGCCGCGTTCGCCCGGGTCGGCCGGTGCGAGCGGTTCGTGCTGGCCGCGGTCGAGCAGGCCCGGGTGCCGAGCCGCGACCCCGTGGTCCACGACCAGCGGCTGCACGGCTCGGGCGTCCTGCTCGTCTTCGACGTGTCGCCCGGCCCGGGCGTGGTCGAGGCGGTGCCCGCGCCGGTGGAGCCCGGTGGCCTGTGGGACAAGGTGGCCGAGGCCGCGGGCACGGAGGGGCGCACGCTGGTCGTGGTCGGGCCATGGGCGTCCCGGCTGGAAGAGCCCCTGGAGGTCGCCGCCGACGTTCACCCGGTCGGGCCCGGCCACTACTGCACGAGCGTCTGGCTCGCTCTGGCCGAGCACGGCGCGCGCTGGACGGCCGAGTACGACCGGCTGGTGCTCTGCGACCGTGACCCCCGGTCGGGGGACGGCCACCTGGCCGTCCTCGGAGCTTGACTTGAACCATGGTTCAACTTGCACCGTGGGTCCATCGTCGTCGCCGGCTCCAAGGAGACCGCTCGTGTTGCTCCGGCTCTTGCGCAGGCAACTGCGCCCGTATTGGAAGCAGCTGCTGCTGCTCGTGCCGATGCAGGTGGTGTCGGGGCTCGGGATGCTCGCGCTGCCGCTGCTCAACGCCGACATCGTCGACGAGGGGCTGGTCAAGGGCGACACCGGCCGGATCGGAGAGATCGGCGGCGTGATGCTGGCGGCGGCGATCGTCCAGCTCGCCGGCACGGTAGGGGCGGTCCGGGTCGGCTCGCGGGTCGCGATGGCGGTCGGCCGGGACCTGCGGTCGGCTCTCTTCGGCCGCATCCAGGAGTTCTCCACCCGCGAGATGGGCCGGTTCGGCGCCCCCTCCCTCATCAACCGGACCACCAACGACGTCCAGCAGGTGCAGATGATGGTGCTCATGGCGCTCACCATGATGCTGAGCGCGCCGGTGGTGGCGGTCGGCGCGGCGGTACTGGCGCTGCGGTCGAGCCCGGCGCTCTCGGTCATCCTGCTGGTCGTCCTGCCGATCATGGTGCTGGCCTGCTGGGCGGCCATCGCCTGGATGCGGCCGCTGTTCCGGCGCCTCCAGGGCCATCTGGACGGCATCACCCGGATCATGCGCGAGCAGATCACCGGGATCAGGGTGGTGCGGTCGTTCGTCCGCGAGGAACCGGAGCGGCGCCGCTTCGAACGCACCAGCCGGGACGTGATGACCGTCTCGCGCCGCCTCGGGTTCCTGATGACCTCGTTCTTCCCGATGGCGCTGCTGGTGGCCAACATGCTGAGCGTCGCGGTGCTGTGGTTCGGCGGCCGGATGGTCGACGGCGGCTCGCTGCAGGTGGGCGAGCTCACCGCCTTCATGAGCTATGTGCAGTCGATGCTGATGACGACCATGGTCGCCCTCTTCACGTTCCTGATGATGCCGCGCGCCGAGGTGTGCGCGGAGCGGATCGAGGAGGTGCTGGCCACCCGGACGAGTGTGCCGCCCGCCGTCGCGGGCGTCCGCACCACCTCGCTCACTGGCACCCTGGAGCTGCGCGGCGTGGCGTTCGGCTACCCCGGCGCCGCGAACGCGGTGCTGAGCGACATCGACCTGCTCGCCCGCCCGGGCGAGGTGATCGGGGTGACGGGCGGCACGGGAAGCGGCAAGACCACCCTGCTCCACTTGATCCCACGGCTGTTCGACGCCACGGAGGGGGCGGTGCTGGTGGACGGCGTGGACGTCCGTGACCTGGCCGCCGACCGGCTCAGCGAGATCGTCGGTTACGTGCCGCAGAAGTCGTATCTCTTCGGCGGCACCGTCGCCTCCAACCTGCGGTACGGACGGCCCGACGCGACCGACGGGGAACTGTGGCACGCGCTGGAGGTCGCCCAGGCGGCCGACTTCGTCGCGAGCATGCCGGAAGGCCTGGAGTCGCCCATCTCCCAGGGCGGGACCAACGTGTCGGGCGGCCAGCGGCAACGACTCGCCATCGCGCGCACGCTGGTCCGCAGACCGGAGATCTATCTGTTCGACGACTCGTTCTCCGCGCTGGACGCGGCGACCGACGCCGCCCTGCGCGCCGCGCTCGCGCGGGAGACCAGCGAGGCGACCGTGCTCATCGTGGCGCAGCGCGTCGGCACGATCCGGAACGCCGACCGGATCGTGGTTCTGGAACAGGGCCGGATCGCCGGAACGGGCTCCCATGAGGAACTGGTGGCGGGCAACGCCGTCTACCGCGAGATCGTCGACTCCCAGCTCTCGGTGCGGGAGGCGGCCTGATGTCCACCACGCCGAAGCAGCCCACGCCGAAGTCCACGCCCTCACAGGCCACCGGCTCCCGGATCCGGGTCGGGCCGGCGGCCTTCCTCGCCGGGCCCAACCTCGACCGGACCAGGGACCTGGCGGCGACGGCCCGCCGGCTGGCCGGGGTCACCCGGCCCGAGCTGCCGTTCCTGGTGGGCTCGGTCGTGCTGACGATCGCCAGTGTCGTCGCCTACCTGTTCGGGCCGCGTGTCCTCGGCCACGCCACCGACCTGGTGTTCACCAGCGTGCGCGCCCATCAGCCCCTCGACACCGGCGCGCTGGGCCGCACCCTGCTCGGGGCCGTCGTCCTGTTCGCCGGGGCCATCGGGCTGATGATCCTCCAGGCCTACCTGGTGACGATCTTCGTGCAGCGGACGATGTTCCGGCTGCGGCGACGCGTTCAGGCGAAGATCTCGGCGCTCCCGCTGAGCCACTTCGACGGGCGGCCCACCGGCGACCTGCTCAGCCGGACGACCAACGACATCGACAACCTCGGGCAGTCGCTGCAGCAGACGCTCAGCATGATGCTCAACTCGCTGCTCCAGTTCGTCGCCGTCCTGATCATGATGTTCGTGATCTCGCCGCTGCTGGCGCTGGTGGCCATGACGACGCTGCCGTTCACCGTGCTGGCCACCAAGTGGCTGGCCAAGCGGTCCAAGCCCTGGTTCCTCGACCAGTGGGGCACCACGGGCAGGCTGAACGGGCACGTCGAGGAGATGTTCACCGGGCATGTGCTGGTCAAGTTGTTCGGCCACCAGGAGGAGTCCGCCCGGACCTTCGAGGAGTACAACCAGGGCCTGTACCGGTCGAGCGCCCGGGCGCAGTTCGTCTCCGGGCTCGGCAGGCCGGCGATGATGTTCCTCGGCAGCCTCAACTACCTGGTCGTGGCGGTGGTCGGCGCGCTGCGGGTCTCGTCGGGCGCGCTCACGCTCGGTGACGTCCAGGCGTTCATCCAGTACTCCCAGCAACTCGGGCAGTCGGTGAACACGGCGGCGGGCATGCTCGGCCTGATCCAGTCCGGCCTGGCTTCGGCCGAGCGGGTCTTCGAGCTGCTCGACGCCGACGAGCAGCGGCCCGACCCGGCGGAGCCGCACCGGCTCGGCACGGTCCGCGGCAGGGTGGCGTTCGAGCACGTCCGCTTCGGCTACGACCCGGACAGCACGCTGATCGAGGACCTCTCGCTGACCGCCGAGCCCGGGCAGACGGTGGCGATCGTCGGGCCGACCGGCGCGGGAAAGACCACGCTGGTCAACCTGCTCATGCGGTTCTACGAGCTGTCCGGCGGCCGGATCACCCTCGACGGCATCGATCTGACCGAGCTGACCCGCGCGGACCTGCGTTCCCGGATCGGCATGGTGCTGCAGGACACCTGGCTGTTCGGCGGAACCATCGCCGACAACATCGCCTACGGGCGGGACGGTGCGACGCGGGACCAGATCATCGACGCGGCGCGCGCGACCCACGTCGACCACTTCGTGAGCACGCTGCCGGACGGGTACGACACCGTGCTCGACGACGAGGGCGAGAGCGTCAGCGCGGGTGAGCGGCAGCTCATCACCATCGCCCGCGCGTTCATCGCCGATCCCGCGATCCTGATCCTCGACGAGGCCACAAGCTCCGTGGACACCCGGACCGAACTGCTCATCCAACGCGCGATGAGCTCGTTGCGAGAGGGCCGCACCAGCTTCGTCATCGCCCATCGCCTTTCCACCATCCGCGACGCCGATCTGATCCTGGTGCTGGAATCCGGCCGGATCGTGGAAAAGGGAACGCACGAAGAGCTCGTCGCCTCCGGCGGCGCTTACACTCGTCTGTACAACAGCCAGTTTGCCGGCACGTTGACAGAGGCTTCCGATGACGGCGTCCTCAAGGTAGCCGATGGAGGTTAGCCATCACCGAGGTACCGCTACCCGCGCAGGCCAAGGAACTGACAATCGGAGAGTTGTCGCGGCGCAGTGGTGTGCCTAGCTCCACTCTCCGCTACTACGAACGCCAGAAGCTCATCTCCAGCACCCGGACGGTCGGCAACCAGCGGCGCTACACCCGCGACACCCTCCGCCGCGTAGCGTTCATCCGCGCGTCCCAGCAGGTGGGCGCGCCGCTGGAGAAGATCCGCTTCTATCTCTCGCTGCTCCCCGCAGGCCGCACCCCCACCCAGGAGGACTGGGCGCGGGCGTCGTTCTGCTACCACCAGGAATTGCAGAAGCAGATCGACTATCTGGAACGGCTGCGCGACCGGCTGGCGAGCTGTTTCGGCTGCGGCTGCCTGTCGGTCGACGCGTGCGCGCTTCTCAATCCCGGAGATCGGCTTGCGGAGGAGGGGCCGGGGGCCGTCCGGATGCGCGAGCCCTGACCTCGTAAGAAGACCCGCTCCGAGCCGTTCGATCGCCAGATCGGACGGCTCGAACGTCATGCGCGCCGCCCGCTAAGTCATTCCGTCATTCCGTCATGCGCTCGTGCCGTCATGCCCCCATTCCCTTTTGCGGCATGCACTTCGTCATGCCGTCCGATCGACAGGAAGAGTGCCACATGCGAGTCCTGTTCGTTGCCCCGTCGTCGCACGCCCACATCAACCCGATGATCCCGCTCGCCGGCGCGTTCCAGGCCGCGGGACACGAGGTGCGGCTGGCCACCCACCCCGAGATGACCGAGATCGTCAGCCGGCTCGGGGTGCCGGCGGTGCCCGCCGGCGAACGGGACTTCCCGAAGGCCAACGCCGTCGGCAGCGACGATCTCTACCATCGCATCCTCGACCTCATCGAGCCCGACGTCGCCCAGGGGGCGGCCGACGGGAGCGGGCGGCCGCCGTCCAACCTCGTCATCCGGGCGCTCGACCGCTACTCCAACATCGACCCGCCCGGCGCGCAGGGCAACCTGATGACCGACGACCTGGTGGAGTTCTCCCGGAGCTGGAAGCCGGATCTGATTCTCTGGGACTCGATCTCCTTCCCGGCGGCGATCGCCGCGCGCGCCACCGGCGCGGCGCATGCCCGGGTGCTCTGGTCGATCGACGACGTGGCCTGGACCCGCGGCAAAGTGCTCGACCGGCTGCGCGGCACGGCGAAGCCCGACCCGATGGCCGAGGTCATGGCGCCGATGCTGGACCGCTTCGGGCTGGAGTTCAGCGAGGACCTTCTGCTCGGCCAGTGGACGATCGACCAGTACCCGGCGCCGCGGCTGCGGTTGCAGACCGACCAGCGCTACGTCCACACCCGCCTGGTGGCCTTCAACGGCTCGGCGGTCGTCCCCGACTGGGTGCACACCGATCCCGGGCGCCCGCGGGTCGCGGTGTCGCTGGGTGCCGGGATCCGCAGCTTCTTCCCCGACGGAACCAGCAAGGTGGGGATCGAGGAGCTCTTCGAGATCTCCGCCGACCTCGGGGTCGAGCTGGTGGCCACTCTGAACGCCAAGCAGCTGAAGGCGGTGCGGTCGGTGCCGGACAACGTCCGGGTCGTCGACTACCTCCCGCTCAACGTGCTGCTGCCGACCTGCGCGGCGCTCATCCACCACGGCGGCAGCGGGACGTTCGCCACCGCGGTGCACAACCGGCTGCCCCATCTGGTGTGGACGGAGCGCGGCCCGTACTACGACGACATCGCCAGGGCCGTCCGCCTGAGCGGCGCGGGGCTGGTCATCGACGACGCCGCGTTCGAGCGGGACATGGTGAAGAGCCAGTTCGCCCAGGTGCTGAACGACCCCGTGTTCACGCCGGGCGTCGACGAGCTCTACCGGGACCTGATGGCGATGCCGAGCCCGGCGGAGACCGTTCCGCTGCTGCGGAACCTCGCCGCGGAGCACCGGTGATGCGCGGGGCCAGGTGAGCTGGATGGAGATCGTGGGCAAGGGTTTCCTCGCTCGGCATCTGCGGTCGATCGCGCACCGGCACGCCGACGTGGTCGCGCTGGCCGCGGGCGTGTCCTGGGCGGCCGACACCTCCGACTCCGCGTTCGGCAGGGAGACCGCGCTGGTGACGGACACGGCCGCCCGGTGCCGGGAGACCGACCGCACACTGCTGTTCTTCTCCACGTCGTCGGCGGCGGTCTACGGCGCGGACCGCCCTGGGCGGGAGTGCGACCCGGCCGTCCCGCACACTCCCTACGGCGGCCACAAGCTTGCGCTGGAACGGCTGCTGCGTGAATCGGGCACCGCCCATCTGGTGCTCCGGCTCTCCCACGTGGTGGGGCCGGGACAGCCGCCGCATCAGCTACTGCCCAGCCTGACACGGCTGGTTCGCGCCGGTGGCCCCGTCCGGGTGCAGCGCGGCGCCACCCGCGACCTGATCGGGGTGCGCGACGCGGTCACGCTGATCGACGCGCTGCTCTCCCGCGGTGAACGCGGCGGGACGATCAACCTGGCCTCCGGCCACGCCGTTCCGGTCAGGGACATCGTCGACCACCTCGAACGGCGGATCGGGGTCGCCGCGCGCCGCGAGTACATCGCCGGCGGGGCGGCCCACCTGGTCAGCGTCGAGCGGCTGCGCGCGCTGCTGCCCGGCCAGGTGGCGGCCCTCGGCTTCGACGCCGGCTACCACCGCAGGGTGATCGACTCCTTCCTGGCGGAGAGGCAGCCCGCATGAGGCCGCTGCGCATCGGGCTCATGGGCTGTGCGGACATCGCCCGGCGCCGCGTGCTGCCCGCGATCGCGGCCGCGCCCGACGCCGAGCTGGTCGCGGTCGCCAGCCGGGACGCCGCCCGGGCCGCCGACACGGCGCGGCGGTTCGGCGGCCGCCCCGTCCACGGGTACGAGGCGCTGCTGGAACTGGCCGACGTCGAGGCGATTTATCTCCCGCTGCCGCCGGCGCTGCACGCGCGGTGGGTCGAGGCCGCGCTGCGGGCCGGCCGGCCTGTCCTGGCGGAGAAACCGCTGACCACCGGTGCGGCCGAGACCGGGCGGCTGCTCGCGCTGGCCGCCGAACGGGGCCTGGTCCTGATGGAGAACGTGATGTTCGTCCATCACGGGCAGCACGCCGTGGTCCAGAAGCTGGTGGCGGAGGGACGGATCGGCGAGCTGCGCTCGTTCCACGCGGCCTTCGCGATTCCGCGGCGGCCCGACGGTGACATCCGCCACCGGGCGGACCTCGGCGGCGGTGCGCTGTGGGACACGGGCCTGTATCCGGTCCGCGCCGCCCTGCATCTCCTCGGGCCGGACCTGACGGTCGCGGGTGCCACCGCGGAACGCGGGCCCGGCCGGGAGGTGGACACCTGGGGAACGGCGCTGCTGCGCCGGTCGGGGGGCGTCGCCGCACATCTCACCTTCGGGTTCGACAACGCCTACACCTCGGGGTACGCGCTGTGGGGCAGCGAGGGGAAGATCATCGTGGACCGGGCCTTCACCCCGCCCGCCGACCATCGCCCGGCGCTGCTGCTGGAGCGCCCGTCCGGTACCGAAGAGCTGGTCCTCGAACCGGACGACCAGGTCGCGCGCACCGTGGCCGCCTTCGTCGCCGCCGTCCGGAACGGATCGCTCGCCCCGGGCGCGGCCGACTGCCTGCGGCAGGCCGAGCTGCTGGACGACATCCGTACGACCAGGGGAGTCTCATGTCCGCGATAGATCGGCGCGTGGTGGTCACCGGGATCGGGGTGATCTCCAGCATCGGCGTGGGGCCGAAGGAGTTCGCCGCCGGACTGCGGGAGGGACGCAGCGGCGCCGCACCGATCACCGCCTTCGACACGACCGGGTTCGAGCACGTCAACGCCTGCGAGGTGACGGACTTCGAGCCCGCGGAGTGGCTGCGCCGTACCCCGGCGGACGGGCCCGGCAGGGCCGCCCGGTTCGCTGCCGCCGCCGCCCGCATGGCGGTGACCGACGCGGGGCTGGACGAGGACGCCCTGCGGGACCGGCGCGGTCTGATCTCCATCGGCACCACCGACGGCGGCTCCCGCGAGATCGACGAGCTCACCGAGGCCGAGGTCGCGGCGGGCCCCGAGTCGTGGGACCCCGAGATCGTCGTGACCATCCCGGCGGGCCGGCTGGCGGCGGCGGTGGCCCTGGAACTGGACCTGCCCGACGCGGACGCGGCGACCTTCGCCACGGCCTGCTCGGCGGGGAACTACGCGCTCGGCAACGGGCTGGACGCCATCCGGCTCGGCGAGACCGACTACGCGTTGTGCGGAGGCGCCGACGCCGTCTGCCGCAAGACCTTCACCGCGTTCTATCGGCTCGGCACCATCAGCCCGGACGTCTGCCGCCCGTTCGACCGGAACCGGCAGGGCATCCTCACCGGCGAGGGGGCGGCGGTGCTCCTGCTGGAGAGCCTCGAATCCGCCGAGGCCCGCGGCGCCCGGATCTACGCGGAGGTGCTGGGGTACGGGCTGAACTGCGACGCCTTCCATCCGGTGGCGCCGGACCAGGAGAGCATCGCCCGCTGCATGCGCGCCGCGCTCGCCGACGCGGGCGTCCGCGCCGCGGACGTGGATCTCATCTCCGCGCACGGCACCGGCACCAAGGCCAACGACGTCACCGAGTGCCGGGCGATCAACGACGTGTTCGAGCGCCGGCCGCCGCGGACCGTCTCCCTGAAGTCCATGCTCGGACACACCATGGGCGCGGCGAGCGCGATCGCCGCGGCGGCCTGCTGCCTGGCCATCACGGGCGGTTTCATCCCGCCCACCATCCATCACGAGGAGACCGATCCGGACTGCGAGATCGACTGCGTGCCCAACCGGTCGGCCCCCGCGGACCTGCGGGTCGTCCAGAGCAACGGGCTCGCCTTCGGCGGCAACAACGCCGTGGTGATCTTCGGCGCCCACGGAGGGAGGGCCGCATGACGGGAACGTCGCCCCGGAAGACCGTGACCCCGGTGATCACGGCGTGGACGGCGCTGTCGGCGTTCGGCGCCGGCCGCGACGCGTTCGCCGCGGGCGTGGCCGCCCGGCGCACGGCCGTCACCACCATCGACCGTGCCACGTGGGGGACCCCCGACGAACGGGCGGGGCTGGTGCCCGGCTTCGAGACGCGCGCGGTGCTCGGCAAGAAGGGCACCCGCGGCATGAACCGGGTTTCCGGCCTGGCCGTCGCGACCGTGCGCAGCCTGCAGGAGGAGGTCGCGGCCGACGCCGCGACCGGGCTGGTCCTCGGCACCACGACGGGCAGCGCGCAGACGATGATGGAGACCATCCGGACCGCGCTGCAGGCCGCGCTGCCCTACCACACCGACCCCGCCACCACGCCCTACGGTGTGATGAACGGCGCCGCCGGGCAGTGCGCCATCTGGCAGGGCCTCAAGGGACCCAACGCCACGATCGCCGCGGGACGGCCGACCGGACTGTCGGCCATGAGCTACGCGCGCCGGCTGCTGCTCACCGGCCGGGCCCGCACCGTGCTGTTCGGCGCGGCCGAGGAGTACAGCCGCGCCCGCTCGTGGCTGGAGTCCCACGCCGGAGACGCCGGACCGCTCGGTGAGGGCTGCGCCGTCTTCGCGCTCACCGATGGCTCCGCGGGCGATGTCCCGGTCCTCGCCGAGATCGCGGCGACGGAGTTCGGCGTGTGCGTGGACGGCGATTGGAAGGCGGCCGTGGCGCGGGTGACGCGGCGGGCCCTGGCCGCGGCCGGGCCGGCCGCCGCGGACGTCTGGGCGGCCTGCGCCTCCGGAGCGGCCGGATCCGCGGGGACCGCCGAGTCGGCCGCCCTCGACGCGGAGGTGGACGCCGAGGTCACCCTGCCCGCGCTGACCGGGCTTCTCGGCGAGACCCACGCGGTCTCGGCGGCGTTCCAGCTCGCCGCCGTGCTCGCCCTGGCCGGACGGACGCCCGCCGCGGCCCGCCGCGCCGCCGTGCTCACCTCGGTCGACCCCGCGAGCGGAACGGTCGCTGCCGCGATCCTGCGGCTCGGCGGCACCCAGTGAGAGGAGAGGCAGTTGGCTGAAGACCAGGCCCCGCCGGCGACCGGGCCGGCGGAGGAGCTGGCGGGCCTGAAGCGGCTGGCCTTCGACGGCCCGAGCGAACGGGCGACGGCCGCGCAGCTCGCGAAGGGCAAGAGGACCGTCCGGCAACGGATCGACCTGCTCCTCGACCCCGGCTCGTTCCAGGAGGTGGAGCCGCTGCGCCGGCACAGGGCCGCCGGGTTCGGCCTGGAGGACCGGCGCCCGTACACCGACGGCGTCGTCACCGGCTGGGGCACCGTGGAGGGCCGGACCGTCTTCGTCTACGCCCACGACTTCCGCATCTTCGGCGGGGCCCTGGGCGAGGCGCACGCGCAGAAGATCCACAAGATCATGGACATGGCGGTGGCGGCGGGCGCTCCGCTGGTCTCGCTGAACGACGGCGCCGGCGCCCGCATCCAGGAGGGCGTCACGGCCCTGGCCGGCTACGGGGGGATCTTCCGCCGCAACTCCCGGGCCTCGGGGGTGATCCCGCAGATCAGCGTGATGCTCGGGCCCTGCGCGGGCGGCGCGGCCTACTCCCCGGCGCTGACCGACTTCGTGTTCATGGTGCGCGACACGGCGCAGATGTTCATCACCGGTCCGGACGTGGTCCGCGCCGTGACGGGCGAGGAGATCGACCACAACGGCCTCGGCGGCGCGGACGTGCACGCGGGGACGTCAGGGGTGTGCCACTTCGCGTTCGACGACGAGGAGACCTGCCTGGAGCAGGTGCGGCAGCTGATCGCGATCCTGCCCGCCAACAACCGGGAGGCGCCGCCGCGGTCCGACTGCGACGACCCGGCCGGCCGGAGGTGCGACGCGCTCGCCGACCTCGTCCCGGTGCACGGCAACCTGCCGTACGACATGCGCCGCGTCATCGAGGAGATCGTCGACTACGGCGAGCACATCGAGGTGCACGAGAGCTGGGCCGGCAACGTCATCTGCACGCTGGCCGGTCTCGGCGGGCACATCGTCGGGATCGTGGCCAACCAGCCCCTGTCGATGGCGGGGGTCCTGGACATCAAGGCCTCGGAGAAGGCGGCGCGGTTCGTCCGGTTCTGCGACGCGTTCAACATCCCGATCGTCACGCTCGTGGACGTGCCGGGCTTCCTGCCGGGCGTCGGACAGGAGCACGACGGGATCATCCGGCACGGCGCGAAGCTGCTCTACGCCTACTGCAACGCCACGGTCCCGCGAATCTCGCTCGTCCTCCGCAAGGCGTACGGCGGCGCCTACATCGTGATGGACTCGCGGTCCATCGGCGCCGACCTCGGCTTCGCCTGGCCCACCAACGAGATCGCGGTGATGGGCGCCGAGGGCGCCGCGAACGTCATCTTCCGCCGCGAGATCGCCGCCGCCGACGACCCGGACGAGACGCGCGCCCGGCTGGTCAAGGAGTACAAGGCCAAACTCATGCACCCCTACTACGCCGCCGAGCGCGGGCTGGTCGACGACGTGATCGACCCGGCGGACACCCGGGCGGTGCTGATCCGCTCGGTCGAGATGCTCCAGAGCAAGCACGCCGACCTGCCTGCCCGCAAGCACGGCAACCCACCGCAGTGACCTCTGCCCCATGGCTCACTTCCCCGCATCACAAGGAACCCGACCAGGAGGTAACCCATGACCGCACTCACGGATGCCACGCGCGCGAAGGTCAAGGAGATCGTGTGCGACATCCTCGAACTGGAGACCGAAGAGGTGACCGAGACGAGCCTGTTCGTCGAGGAGCACGGCGCCGACTCGATGCGGGCGATCGAGATCCTCGCCTCCCTGGAGATCAACTTCGGGGTGGTCATCGACCAGTCCGAGCTGGAGCGCATGGTCAATCTGGCCGGCGTGTACGAGGTCCTCGGCGACCGCCTGGCGGGTACGGCCGCCTAGGCCGTCCGTATGTCGCAGACGAGGGGCGCCGCGGATGACCGCGGCGCCCCTCGCCACCCTCACCCCCACCACGTGTCGTCCGCACGTTCGCTCACACACGACCGAAGGAGTCCGTTCATGCCGAACGATGGTTCAGGCGTCGTCCTGGTGAGCGGTGGATCGCGGGGCATCGGCCGCGCCACGGTGCTGCGGTTCGCCCGGGAGGGACGCCGTATCGCCTTCTGCTTCCGTTCCGAAGAGGCGGCCGCGCGCGGCCTGGAGAAGGAGGCGGCCGAGGCGGGCGGCGAGGCCGTCGCCACCGCGGTCGACGTGACCGACGCGGCGGCCGTGCGGGAATGGGTCGCCGGTACCGAGGAGCGGCAGGGACCGGTCGAGGTCGTCGTGACGTCCGCCGGGATCGTCCGCGACGGGCCGCTGGTCCAGATGCCCGACGACGACTGGCGGCAGGTCATCGACACCAATCTGAGCGGGACCTACAACGTGTGCCGCGCCGCCGTGTTCCCGATGATGAAACGCAAGGCCGGGTGCCTGGTCAACATCTCCTCGGTCTCCGGCGTGCTCGGAAACCCCACGCAGACCAACTACTCGGCGGCCAAGGCCGGGATCATCGGGTTCAGCCGCGCCCTGGCCAAGGAGGTCGGGCGCTACGGCGTGCGCGTCAACGTGGTCGCGCCCGGCCTCATCGAGACCGACATGACCGCGGCGCTGGCCGGCAGACGCCGGGACAGCGTGCTCGGCGCGATCCCGCTGAGGCGCTTCGGCGATCCGGAGGAGGTCGCCGAAGCCGTCGGCTATCTGGCGGGGGCGCGCTACGTCACGGGAGCGGTGCTCCAGGTCGACGGCGGAATCGTGCTCTGATGGCGCGTTCGCTGACGACGCGTTCGCTGACGGCGCGGGAGACGGCCGCGGAGGTCCGCGGTTCGTGGGGACTGCTGGCGGTGCTGTCGGGGACGATGCTTCTCGACGCCCTGGAGGTGTCGACGGCGATCGTCGCCCTCCCCGCGCTGGCCGCCGACCTCGGGATCGGCGCGGCAGGGGCGACGTGGGTGGTCGGGGCGTTCGCGCTCGGTTTCGGCGGCCTGCTGATCGTGCTCCGGAACCTCGCCGCCAGATGGGGCGAGCGGCAGGCATATCTGGCCGCGCTGGCGCTGTTCGCCGCCGCCTCGGTGGTGTGCGCGCTGGCGGACGCCCCCGCGATCCTCGTCGCGGCCCGCTTGGTCAAGGGTGCTTGCGCGGCGCTCACCGCGCCGGCCGGGCTGGCTTTCATCGCCCGGTACTTCCCGGAGGGACCGCCGCGCCATCGGGCGATCGCGGTCTACACGTTCCTCGGAGCCTGGGGCTTCACCCTGGGGCTGATCACCTCCGGCCTCCTGACGGCCGCGGACTGGCGCTGGACGTTCCTGCTCCCGGCGCCGGTGGCGCTGGTGCTGCTGGTGTCCGGGCTCCGCCTCCTCCCCGCGACGCCCGGCGGCCCGCCACCGCGGCTCCAGATCGGTGCCCTGCTCGTCCATGCGCCGCTGGTGCGTTCGGCGCTGGGCGCGGCCACGTTGAACGGCACGTTCTGGGGGCTGCTCGTCGAGTGGACGTTCCGGTTGCAGGACGAACTCGGCTGGACTCCGTTGCAGGCAGGGATCGCGCTGGTGCCGGCCAGCCTCCCCGCCGCCCTTGTCAGCCCCGTCGCGGGACGGCTGGTCCGGCGCTTCGGAACGGCCCGGCAGATCACCGCCGGGGCGGCCCTGGTGCCGCTCGGCTGCCTGCTGGCCTGGTCGGCCACGCACGAGCGGACCGGCTCCCCGGCGGCCTACGCGGTGGACGTGCTGCCCTGGCTGCTCCTGGTCGGGACGGGTTTCGCGATGTGCTTCTCCAGCCTGCACATCCAGGCGCTGAGCGGGCTCGAACCCGCCCGGCACGGCGCGGCCTCGGCCGCCTACCAGACCATGGTGCAGCTCGGCGGGGTCCTGGTCCTGGCGCTGGTCTCGGCCACGGCGAACCCGGTGGCCCTCACCCTCGTCGGGCTCCTCGGATTCCTCATCGCGCTCACCGGAGTGATCCCCGTGAGGAGGACCGTGTGAAGGGCGAGGTGTGGGTTTTCTCAGGGCACGGCTCGCAATGGCCCGGCATGGGATGCGACCTGCTGGGCGAGCCGGCGTTCGCCGCAGTGGTGAGCGCCCTCGAACCCGTCTTCCTCCAGGAGATCGGCTTCTCCCCGCGGGAGGTGCTGCTCACCGGTGAGCTGGACGGCGTCGACCGCGTCCAGACGATGATTTTCGTGATGCAGGTCGGCCTGGTCGGGCTGCTCCGGGACCGCGGCATCGAGCCCGGCGCCGTCATCGGGCACTCGGTGGGGGAGATCGCCGCCGCGGTCGCCGCCGGGGCACTGTCGCTGGCCGACGGCGCCCGGCTCATCTGCCGGCGGTCGGTGTTGCTGCGCCGGGTCGCGGGCCAGGGCGCGATGGTCATGACGACGCTGCCGTTCGACGAGGCCGCACGGCGGCTCGCGGACCGTTCGGACGCGGTCGCCGCGATCGCCGCCGCACCCGCCGCCAGCGTCGTGGCGGGCACACCCGACGCATTGGAGGATCTCGTCGCGCGCTGGCGGGACGAGGGCGTCGGGATCTTCCGGGTGGCCTCCGACGTCGCCTTCCACAGCCCGCACATGGACCCGCTGGTGGACGATCTCCGGGCGGCCGGCGCGGATCTGACGCCCCGCCCGTACGCGGTGCCCGTCTACTCCACGGCGCTGCCCGACCCACGGACGGTGCCCGGGGCCGACGGCGCCTACTGGGCGGCCAACCTGCGGAACCCCGTCCGGCTGGTGGCCGCGGTGACGGCCGCGGCCGAGGACGGCCACCGCGCCTTCCTGGAGATCTCCCCGCACCCGGTCGTCACCCATTCGATCTCGCGGACCCTCACCGAGATGGGCGTCGACACCCCCTTCGTCAGCGGGACACTCCGCCGCAACAAGCCCGAACTGCCCGCGCTGGAGGCGGTCCTTGAGCGCCTCGCGGCGCGTGCCGCCCGGCAGCCCATCTGACTCGCCCGTCCGACTCGCCCATCCGACTCGCCCATCCGACCGTCGGTCCATGCCGACCGGGAGTGCCGATGAACCCTGACCACCGTCCGCTCCACTATCTGGTCTCGACGGCGGGGATACCCAATCTCGGCGACGAGCTCATCGCCGCCACCTGGCTGAAACACCTGGCCGAGCGGCATCCTGAGGCCGACGTCGTGCTCGACTGCATCGACCCGGCCGCGTCGCTCGCCCCGCTGGCGGGTCTCCACCCCCGCCTGCGCCTGACCTCCACCCTCTGGCAGATCTGCTTCCGGAACTGGGCGGCGGGCGCCCGCACCCGCGAGATCGCGCGCGAGGTCATCGCCGATCCGTCCCTGGCGGGCGACCTCGCCGCGGGCGTCGAGCTGCTGCGGCGGGCCGATGTCGTCCACCTGACCGGCGGCGGATTCCTGAACGGGATCTGGCCCGCATTCGCCGGGCTCCTGTCCGGCATCACCGCGGCGACCGGGATCTCCGGCGGGACCGCGGCCGCGACCGGACTCGGGCTGTACCCCGCCATCGGCGGCACGGGGGAGATCCTGTCCGAGCTGACCGCGGGATTCGACGTGCTCGATGTCCGCGACGAGCCGTCGTCCCGGCTCCTCGGCCGGCCGGTGGCGCGTTCCTGTGACGACGTCTTCCTCCTCCCGGACGCCTGGCTCGCCGAACCCGGCGCGGACCTGCCGGAGGTCATGGTCTCCATCCAGTCCACCCAGCCGCCCGTCACCTTGTTCCCGCCGCCGTCCGCCCGGACGCCGGGGACCGCGCGCGGCGAGGCGGAACCGGACGAACGCGAGCTGCGGGTCAGGGAAGCGCGGTCCGAACAGGGGATGCGCATGCTCATCGATTTCGCGGCCAAGACGCTCGCCGCGTGGGGCGCCGACGAGGTCGGCCTGATCGAGTGCTGGCCCGACGCGGACCGGCGGGCCTGGGAGATGGCCGACGATCTGGCGCCGAGCGTCCGCCGCTACCCGCTGCGCGACGTGCTGCACGAGGGGTTCCCCGCCGCCCCCGGGCAGACGTGGCTGTCCACCCGGTTCCATCCCCATCTCTTCGCCGCCGCCGCTGGTGCCTCGGGCGTCGCCGTGAACCTGATGAAGGGCTACTACGACACCAAACACGGCTCCCTGATCGAGCAGGGATCGGGGTGGTCCCTCGCCCACTACCGTCCGTTCGACCGGCGGCAGGAGATCCCGGACCGGCCGCGGTCGGGCGGCTACCCGCCCGGAGTGCTGGCGGAACTCCAGGGACGCAAACGGTCGGTCGCCGAGTCGATCTACGGCGCTTCCCGCGCGGGACGGCCATGACCGTCGCTCCCAAGGCGCTGGTGAGCGCGTACATCGCCGTCTGGAACCTGCCCGACGAGAAACGCCCGGGCGCCATGGCGGACGTCTTCACCGCGGACGTCCTCTATGTCGATCCGCTCGTCGCGACCCGCGGGCTCGCCGAGCTGTCGGACTACATCGGCGACACCAGACGTCACTTCGCCGGGAGCCGGTTCGTGCCACGGGACCCCGTCAACGGCCACCACGACCAGATCCTCTTCGGCTGGGAGTGCGGGCCGCCGGACGCCGAACCGATCGTCGCCGGGCTCGACGTCGCGCTCCTCGACGGAGAGCGGATCAAGGCGATCCATGGGTTCTTCCACTGATGCAGGAGGGCGTGATGAAGGAGAAGGACCGGAAGGTTCGCAACGGACGGTTCAGCGTCAAGAACGACCAGGACGTAGTGGTGTTCCTGGTCGGCATCCGCGTCAACAGGCTGCGAGCCGTACGCAAGTGGGTCCCTGTGATCAGGGCGCTGCGGCCGATGCTGCGGCAGGCCGAGGCCGACGCGGAGAGCGGCCTGCTCGGCTACCGCGTGCTGCGCGTCGGCAGGCGCGAGACCGTGGCGCTGCAGTACTGGCGCACCTTTGACGACCTGATGGCGTTCGCCGACGGCGCGACCCACCGCCGCGCCTGGCGGGACTTCTACGCGCTCGCGACGGACGGCGCCGCGGTCGGGCTCTGGCACGAGACCTATGTGGTGCCCGCCGGCCGCTACGAGGCGATCTACGGCATCGTTCCGCCGCTCGGCCTGGCGTCCTTCCGCACCCTGTTGCCGGTGGGCCGCCGCAACGAGGGCGCCCGCACGCGGCTCGGCGCGGCCACGACCCCGGAAAGGACAGCATGAAGGCTCTCATCCTCGCGGGTGGCACCGGTTCCCGGCTGCGCCCGTTCACCTACAACATGCCCAAGCAGCTCGTTCCCGTCGCCAACAAGCCGGTGCTGTTCCATGGCCTGGAGACCCTGCGGAAGGCGGGGGTCACCGAGGCCGGGCTCGTCGTCAACGCCGATGACCGGGCCGTCCGCGCGGCGGTCGGTGACGGGTCGGCGTTCGGCCTCACCATCACCTGCATCCCACAGGACGAGCCCCGGGGACTGGCCCACTGCGTGCTGATCGCCCAGGACTTCCTCGCCGACGACGATTTCCTGATGTACCTGGGTGACAACATCTTCGGTGACGGCCTGGCCGTACCGGCGGCGCAGTTCCGCGACACCCGGCCCGCGGCCCAGCTCATCCTCGTGAAGGTCAGCGATCCGTCCGCGTACGGGGTGGCCGAGGTCGACGACTCCGGCCACGTCCTCGGACTCGAGGAGAAGCCGGAGCGCCCGCGGAGCAACCTCGCGGTGACCGGCGCCTACTTCTTCACCTCGCAGGTGCACGAGGCCGTCCGGGCCATCCGGCCGAGCTGGCGCAACGAGCTGGAGATCACCCATGCCGTGCAGCGGCTGGTGAGCGAGGGCCACGAGGTGCGGGCGCACATGTGCGCGGGATTCTGGAAGGACACCGGCACCGTCCCGGAGCTGCTCGACTGCAACCGCGCGATGCTGGACGACGTCGAGCCCCGGATCTCCGGCTCGGTGGACGCGCTCACCCAGATCGGGGCGTCGGTGGTCATCGAGCCGGGGGCGAGCGTGACCGCCTCCCGCATCGACGGACCGACGATCATCGGCCGTGGCAGCACCGTCGCCGACAGCTACATCGGCCCCTACACCGCGATCGGCAGCGGCTGCTCGGTGCGGGACGCGGCGGTGGAGGACACGATCATGCTCGATCGGTCCTCGGTCCAGGGTGTGCGCGGCGTCAAGGGCTCGGTGATCGGCCAGCAGGCCGGCGTGCGCGGGCGGCGCCAGGAACTGCGGGCCCACCGGCTGATCGTCGGCGACGACAGCCGCGTCGAGGTGCCCGCATGAACCTCCTGGTCACCGGCGCCGCCGGCTTCATCGGCTCGGCCTACGTCCGGGATCTGCTGGACGGCCGCTACCCGGGGACGCGCGACGTCCGGGTGACGGCGCTGGACAAGCTGACCTATGCGGGCGATCTGCGGAACCTCCCCACCGGCGATCCGCGGCTCACGTTCGTCAAGGGCGACGTGTGCGACTTCGCGCTGCTGGCCGATCTGCTGCCGGGGCACGACGCGGTCGTTCACTTCGCCGCGGAGTCCCATGTCGATCGGTCCCTGGCGGACGCGGCGCCGTTCGTCATGACCAACGTCGCCGGCACTCACACGCTGCTGGAGGCGTGCCGCCACGTGGGCGTGGAGCGGGTCGTGCACGTCTCCACCGACGAGGTGTACGGCTCGATCGCGCACGGTTCGTGGACCGAGGCGTTCCCGCTGGAACCCAACTCCCCGTACTCCGCCTCGAAGGCCGCCGGGGACCTGTTCGCGCGGGCCTACTGGCGCTCCCACGACCTTTCGGTCTCAGTGACCCGATGCTGCAACAACTACGGGCCCTACCAGAACGTCGAGAAGGTCATTCCGCTGTTCGTCACCAGGCTGATCGACGGCCTCGACGTCCCGCTCTACGGTGACGGCCGCAATGTGCGCGAATGGTTGCACGTGACCGACCACTGTCGCGCGGTCCACCTGGTCCTGACCGCCGGGGCCGCGGGCGAGGTCTACAACATCGGCGGCGGAACCGAGCTCACCAACCTCGAACTGACCGAACGGCTGCTGACGCTGTGCGGGGCCGGTCCGGAACGCGTGCGGCGGGTGCCGGACCGGAAGGCCCACGACCGGCGGTACTCCCTGGACGGCGGCAAGATCATGGAGGAACTCGGGTTCGAGCCCGCCGTGCCGTTCGACCAGGGACTGGCCGACGTGGTCACCTGGTATCGCGACAACCGCTGGTGGTGGCAGGAGAACAGGCTCACCCCCGCCACCTGATCGGCCGTCACGCCTGCTGCCGGACGCGCCCTCCGTCCCCGGCGTCGCGGATGTTGGGACCCGGGCCGTCGATGTTCCAGGCGATCACCCGGCGGGCCCGGACCCGGATCACCTCGCGGCTGAAGCCCGGCAGGAGCTCCTCCTCCAGGGAGAACAGCTCGGCCGTGCCGCGGACCTCCAGACCGCGGCCGGTCTGCCCGCCGGGCCCGACGGGCTCGTCCGCCTCATCGTCGAGCACGAAGGTCACCCTGGCGTCGGCCTGGATGTTGCGGTACTTCTGCGAGCCGCTCAGGTCGGGCCCGCCGATGTCGATGGTGTCGTCGCTGTTGAGCGTGTAGGCGACGGGCTTGACCTGTGGCGCCCCGTCGGGCCCGATGGTCGCCAGATGCCCGCGCCGGTGCTTGGCAAGGTATTCGCGCTCGCTCTTGGTGAAAGTCATGACTCCAGCTTGATACCTCAACCAAGGTTCATGTCAACCGCGTCCGGACCTCAAGGAGCCCCCCATGGACATCCGCATCGAGAAGGGCGAGGTCACCGACGAGGAACTGGCCGCCGTGATCGCCGTACTGCTGCTCCGGGCCCGGCCGGCCGCGGCCGAAAGCGCCGTCGGCCACGGGCCGCGGCGCCGTGCGCGCTGGGGGCGGCCGGAGCACCGCGTCGGACGCTGTAGCCCACGGAGTTGGCAGGTGGCCGCCTCAGATTGATCTTACGAGTGCGAAGCGACCGAAGAACGTGACCGGCACCGGCGTCGCCCCTTTCACCTGGGTGGCAGCGGAGTGCTGCGTTGACATGAGAAAAGTGCCTCCGAGCTGGGCGGATCGGGCTTGTCCAGAGTCCGGTCCGCGCCAGTTCGGAGGCACTTTTCGCGTGCAGCCCATCGGTCGCCGGTCCAAGATCGTGGTGTCGTCGGAGGGCAGGGGAATCGTGTGCGAGGCCGGTGGCCTGCTGCTGGTCAAGACCCTGGCCGATGCCGGGCCGGCGGCGCTGCGGCGGATACGGCGGGCCCGCACCTTCGCCCGCCAACACGTGTGGAAGCTCGCCGGCGAGCATGCTCCGGGCGTCGGCGGCGAGCTGATCTCGGTGGATCTGGACGCCACCGTCGTGATCGCGCACTCAGAGGAACAGCAGGCGGCACCGACCTGGAAACGCACGTTCGGGTTCCATCCGATGACCGCGTTCATCGACCACAGCCCGGCCGGGTCCGGTGAGGCCGCCGCCCTGCAGTTGCGGCCGGGCAACGCCGGGTCCAACACCGCCGACGACCACATCACCACCGCACGCCCGGCCCTCACCCAGGTCCCCGCCCCCCTACACCGGCAGGTTCTCATCCGCACCGATTCCGGCGGCGGCACCCACGCCTTCATGCCCAAGCCGTATCCGCTCGAGTTCCGCCGGCAAGGACCTGGAGTTCGTCGAATCCGGGTGGAACGTGCGCGAGGTCGCGGCAACGCTCGGCATCGCCGAAACGTGCCTGCACCGATGGCGTTCACGCGATCTCCTCGAGTGAGCCCCTAAGACGCCCAGCGCAGCAGTGGTGGAGTCGGCAGCCCTGGCCGCAGCCAACCAGCGGATCAGGGAGCTGGAGAATGAGATCAAGATTTTGTGCAAGGCACCGGCCCTGTCGCAAGGACCCCAGTGCGTTACAGGTTGGAGTGCGAAGGACTAGATCTCGCCTCGACCTTGATGGTCCTTTTGCGGACCGGTTCAGTCGTCGTTGACCAGCGGTCCGGCTTCGAATCGTCCGCTCTTCCCGCTGTGCCTTGCGGAGTGTGCCGTGCGTTGGCCGGTGACCGGATGCGGGCCTTGGCCGGAGCGGGAGCCGGACGCGCCCGCCGCG
>NZ_JBEYYT010000036.1:0-41841 GCF_040645715.1 Spirillospora sp. NPDC046719
GCCGTCACCGGCCCGCCGGACCCCTCCTCCGCCGCCCTAGCCGAGCAGCTCGACCACCGTTCCGGCGCCGACCGTCCGGCCGCCCTCCCGGATCGCGAACCCGAGCCCTTCGCTCATCGCGACGGGCCGGCCGAGCTCGACGGCCATCTCGACGGAGTCGCCCGGCATCGCCATGCCGCCCTCACCGCCGAGGTCCACGCCGCCGACCACGTCCGTCGTCCGGAAGTGGAACTGCGGCCGGTACCCGTGGAAGAACGGCCTGCTCCGGCCGCCCTCCGCCGCCGTCAGCACCCGGACCCGCGCACGGAACCGGGTGTGCGGCCGGATCGCGCCCGGCGCCGCGACCACCTGGCCGCGCCGCACCTGGTCGCGCCGCACGCCGCGGAGCAGCATCGCGGTGTTGTCGCCCGCCTCGGCGTGGTCCATCGACTGGCCGAACGTCTCCAGCCCCGTCGCGACCGAGCCGAACGACGCGCCGAGCCCGACGACCTCCACCGCGTCCCCGACCCGGACCGAGCCCTGCGCCACCACGCCGGTCACGACGGTGCCGCGCCCGGTGATGGTGAGCACGCTCTCCACCGGCATGAGGAACGGCCTGTCGAGCACCCGGTCCGGCACCGGCACGTACGCGTCGATCGCGTCGAGCAGGTCTCCGATCCGGGCCGTCCAGTACGGGTCGCCCTCCAGCGCCTTCAGCCCGGACACCCGGACCACGGGCACCTCGTCGCCGGGGAACCCGTACTCGGTGAGCAGCTCGCGCACCTCCAGCTCGACGAGGTCGAGCAGCTCGGTGTCCTCGACCATGTCGGCCTTGTTGAGCGCGACGACGATGTGCCGCACGCCGACCTGGTGCGCCAGCACGATGTGCTCGCGCGTCTGCGGCATCGCGCCGTCCTGCGCCGAGACGACCAGCACCGCCCCGTCCACCTGCGCCGCACCGGTGATCATGTTCTTCACGTAGTCGGCGTGACCGGGCATGTCGACGTGGGCGTAGTGCCGGGTCGCGGTGGAGTACTGGACGTGCGCGACGTTGATGGTGATGCCGCGGTCGCGCTCCTCGGGGGCGCGGTCGATGCCCTCGAACGGCACGGCGGACGCCAGCCCGCGCTCGGCCAGCACCTTCGTGATCGCCGCGGTGAGCGTCGTCTTGCCGTGGTCGACGTGGCCCATCGTGCCGATGTTCAGGTGCGGCTTGTCCCGCTCGTACAGCTTCTTCGCCATGGTCTCTTCGTCCTCACGATGATCCGAACGTGAGAACCCGCGCGCGCCCCTGCGGGCGCGCCGCGTTCGCTTGGCCAACCCCCCTCCGCTGGTTCTCCGGAGGCGGGACGGAGAGGGGTCAGCGTCGGACGCCGTCGTCGGCGATCGCCGCTGCCGCTGCCACGAGGAAGGCAGCCGGCACCGCGCTCAGCAGGCAGTCGCCTGCGAGCGTCCGGGTGCCGGCTGCGAAGAACATGCTCCGCACACTACGAAGCGCTCCGGAAGAAGTCGATCGATTTTCCGCGGGGAGGCGTTGCGTTGGTTCGACCAACAATGTAACTTCATTGGTGGCACCAACGTTGGTGTCGCCAATGAAACGGGAGGCTGCCATGCCGATGATCGACGTGCTCGACTCGACGATGTACTACGAGGAGACCGGGGACGGCGCGCCCGTCGTCTTCCTGCACGGGAACCCCGGCTCGTCGCGCCTGTGGCGGCGGGTGCTGCCCGCGATGGGCGGAACCGGGCGGCTGCTCGCCCCCGACCTCATCGGCATGGGCCGCTCGGGCAAGCCGGACGTCCCCTACCGCTTCGACGACCACGCCCGCTACCTGGACGCCTGGTTCGACGCGCAGGGCCTGGAGGACGTCGTGCTGGTCGGCCACGACTGGGGCGGCGCGCTGGCCTTCGACTGGGCGGCCCGCCACCCGGGGCGGGCGCGCGGCGTCGCGTTCTTCGAGACGATCGTCAAGCCCGTGTCCTGGGACGAGCTGGGCGACGCGCCGCGCGCCCGCGCCGAGAAGATCCGCGGCCCCGAGGGCGAGAAGCTGGTCCTCGGGACGAACTTCTTCGTGGAGACGGCGTTCACCGGCGGCGTCCTCACCCCGCTCGGCGAGGAGGAGCTCCGCCCGTACCTGGAGCCCTACCCGACGCCGGAGAGCCGCCGCCCGATCCTGCAGTGGGCGCGCTCGCTGCCGATCGACGGCGAGCCCGCCGACGTGCACGCGCGGGTCGAGCGGTACGACGCGTGGCTGGCCGCCAGCCGCGACGTCCCCAAGCTGCTGATCACCTTCGACGGTTCGCCCACCCTGGCGATCACCCCGGAGATCGCCGCGTGGTGCGCGGAGCACATCGCGAACCTGGAGATCGAGCACGGCGGCTCGTCCGGCCACCACGCCGCCGAGGACCGTCCCGACACCATCGCCGCCGCGGTCACCGCGTGGGGGCACCGGCACGGCCTGCTCGCCGCCCGGCCCGCGGAGGCCGCCCGGTGAGGTCCGGTCAGCCGGACGGCTTGATCACTTCGTCGGCGAGCCACCGCGCGGCGCCATCCGGGTAGGGCGCGGGCAGAGAGAGGACGAAATGCCGGAAACCGGCGTCGAGCGCCTCACCGATCGCCGCCCTGGCGGCGCCGGGCTCGTCGTAGGAGACGGGCAGGTGGATGGAGCGGGTGATCGAGGCGGGGTCGCGGCCGATATCGGCGCAGTAGCGGTCGAGCAGGGCGCTGCGGGCGGTGACGTCCGCGATGTCCCCACCGGGGATGTTCCACAGGTCGGCGTGTTCGGCGACCACGCGCAGCGTCGCGGACGAGCGGCCGCCGATGAGGATCGGCGGGTGCGGGCGCTGCACGGGCTTGGGGTTGCCGAACGCGCCGGTCAGCCGGTGGTGGGCGCCGGCGAAGTCGAACGGCTCCGGCTCCGTCCACAGCCGCCGGATGATCGTGCACGCCTCGGCGAGGCTCTCCACGGAGTGCTCGAAGCCGTGGAAGGGCAGGCCGTGCGCCTCGTACTCGCGGCGGGCGAGCGGGTGGCCGGGGCGCGAGCCCGCGCCGATGCCGAAGTCGAGCCGCCCGCCGGAGACGATGTCGACGGTGGTGGCGATCTTGGCGAGCAGCGCGGGCGGGCGGAACCGGTTGCTGGTCACCAGCACGCCGAGGCGCAGCCGCCGGGTCCGCGCCGCGAGCGCGGACAGCAGCGTCCAGCCCTCGAAGGCCGGGCCGTCCGGGTCGCCGCCGATCGGCATGAGGTGGTCGAACAGCCAGGCGTGGCCGATCTCGGGGATCGCGTCGGCCTCGCGCCAGACCCGCAGGATGTCGTCGTAGCCGACCTGCATCGGCGCGGTCATGATCCCGAAAGCGGGTGATCGCGGCATGGACCGTGGCTCCTTTCGGTGGACGGGATTCGCCTACTTGCTCTCGAGGCGTCCGAGCGGGCGGGGGTCGTTCTCCAGCGCGGAGCGCGCCTCCTGCCAGGCGGCGCCGTCCGGGCGGAGGACGCCGCGCAGGTAGGCGGTGGTGAGCCGCTGGACGAGGGCGACGCGTTCGGGGTTCTCGTCCGTCGTCTCCGCGACCTCGTATCCCGCGACGCCGCCGAGCGAGTGCTCCGCCCCGAACAGCGTGAGCAGGGTCTTGTCCTTCGGGCTGAGGACGTAGGGGTCGGTGAACCAGTCCGGCCCCCGGGTGGTCAGGGGCGACCGGTCATGGTCGCCGGCGACGATGAGCGCGGGCGCGGTCATGCCGTCGAACGACGGGTTCATGAAGGGGAAGTGCTCGGCGGCGAACGCCGACAGGTCCGTTCCGCCCCGGCCGGTCAGGGCGAGCAGCACGCCCGCCTTCACGCGGGGGTCGGACAGGTCCTCGCCGGGGACGCCGCCGGAGCCCAGGACACGCGCGCCCAGCAGCATGCTGGCCGTCTGGGCTCCCCAGGAGTGCCCGGCCACCGCGACGCGGTCGCGGTCGAGCCGTCCGGCCAGGCCGGGAACGGCGGCCTCCAGGGCGTCGAGCCCGTCGATCACGCGCTTCAGGTCGTCGACGCGCAGGCGCCAGATCCGCGGCGTGCGGGGGTCGTCGGCCGGGAGGCCGAGCCGCCGGGAGTCGAGGTGGGTGGGCCGGACGACCGCGAAGCCGTGCGCGGCCCAGTGGTCGGCGAGCGGCGCGTAGCCGTCCATCGACCAGCCGAAACCGTGCGAGAAGACGATGACGGGCAGGGCGCCGCCGGTCGCGGGAGCGGACACGCTGACCTGGAGGTCCTCGCCGCGGTCCGGGGCGGGCAGCACCACGGGCCTCGCGGTGATGGTCATGGTTGGAGCGTTCGACATGGCACGGCTTTCGTCAGGGAGATCGCGGTGGGCCTGCGGCGCGCGGAGGGGATCGCGGCGCAGGGGGAATTGGTGGCCCGGCTCGCGCTCTGGCATCATGGTTAAGCGGGACGATGTCCCACTTAGACGATACGGAACGATGTCCCGTTTAGCAACCCACCCGTCGGAGGCACGGTGAAGGACGGCCAGCGCGCGGCCCGGCCCAGGCGGGCGGACGCCCGGCGCAACGAGGAGGCCCTGCTCGACGCGGCCGCCGAGATCTTCGTGACGTCGGGCGTGGAGGCGCCCGTGCGCGACATCGCGGCGAAGGCGGGCGTCGGCACGGCCACGATCTACCGCCACTTCCCGACGCGGGCGGACCTCATCGTGGCCGTCTACCGGCACCAGGTCGAGTCCTGCGCCGAGGCCGGACCCGCCCTGCTGGAGGAGAGCGCGACGCCGTACGCGGCGCTGGGGCGATGGATCGACCTGTTCGTGGACTTCCTGGTCACCAAGCACGGGCTCGCGGCCGTGCTGCGGTCCGACACCGCCGGGTTCGAGACGCTGCACGCCTACTTCCTCGAACGCCTCGTCCCCGTGTGCGCGCGGCTGCTCGACGCCGCGGCCGACGCCGGTGAGATCCGCTCCGGCATCGGCGCGTACGAGCTCATGCGGGGCATCGGCAACCTCTGCATCGGCGCCGAGAGCGACGACCGCTACGACGCGCGCCGCCTCGTCGGCCTGCTGATCGCCGGCCTGCGCCCGCCCCGGTGATCACCCGCCCCGGTGACCGCCCGCCTCGATCACCGCCCGCTCCGGTGGCCGCCCGCCCGGTGACCGCCGGGCGCGGTGCGGCGGCTACCGGGCCGGAAGCGAGCGCGGCAGGCCGAACGACGGCAGCACGCTGTTCTCGAAGCGGGTCATGGCGCTGATCCGGCCGCCCGCGAGGGTGAGGACGTACAGGCCGGTCCCGTGGCCGACGCCGGTGGGGGCGCGCAGGTAGCTCCCGAACGCCGGCTGGCCGTTGGCGCGCGTCGGCACGAGGTCGAACCGCCGGCCAGCGCCGAACAGGCCGGCGCAGAAACCCGCCACGACGTCCCGCCCCTCGTACTCGAAGGGCAGCGGCGGCATGGACACGAAAGCGTCGTCGGTCAGCAGCGCCACCAGCGCGTCGACGTCGGCGGCCTCCCAGGCGCGGACGAAGCCCGCCACGACCGCGTTCTCGGCGGGCGACCCGGCGGCGGGCGGCGGTTCCGCGCCGGCCTGCGCCGCCTGCCGCCGCCGCAGGCCGGTACGCGCCCGCTTCAAGGCGCTCTTCACCGAATCGACGGTCGTGTCCAGCATCCCGGCGACCTCGTCCGCGTGGAATCCGAGCACGTCGCGGAGGATGAGGACGGCGATCTGGCGGGGCGGCAGGGCCTGGAGCGCGGTCACGAACGCCAGCGAGACCGACTCGGTCCGCTCGTAGCGCGCCTCGGGGCCGAGCGGCACCGGCGGCGCGCCTTCGAGGAGGGCGTCGGGGAACGGCTCCAGCCACACGACCTCGCCGAGCCGGGTCGGTTCGGGCGGCTCGACGCCGGGGATGTCCCACGCCTTGGCCGGGCGCCGCGCCGCCGCGCGCAGCGTGCTGAGGCACCGGTTCGTGGCGATCCGGTAGAGCCAGGTGCGGATCGAGGAGCGGCCGTCGAACCCGCCGAGGCCCCGCCAGGCGTCCAGCAGCGTGTCCTGGAGGGCGTCCTCCGCGTCCTGGAACGAGCCGAGCATCCGGTAGCAGTGCACCTGCAGCTCCCGGCGGTGCGGCTCGGTCAGTGCACGGAACGCCTCGCCGTCCCCGGCCCGCGCCCTTGTCATCAGGTCGGCTCCCATCGGTCCTCGCCACCCCTCGTCCGCGGCCGTTCGCCTTCCATCCTGTACGGACGCCGGCCGGGGCCCGAAAGGGGCGGCCCGCAGCCGCCCCCTTTCCGCGACACGCGGCATCTGCATCGGTGACGGCAACGACACCCGATGGGAGAAGCACCATGGGAAGGATCGTCATCAGCGAGAACGTCTCGCTCGACGGGGTCATCCAGATCGCGGACGACGACGCGGACGGCACCAGGTTCGGCGGCTGGTTCGACTGGATGCGGGACGAGGACCGCGCCGCGTGGGCCGAGACCGAGGCCGCGGAGGCGATGGGCGCCGAGGCCCTGCTCATGGGCCGGCGCAGCTACGAGTACTTCATCGCGCGCGGCTGGCCGACCCGGAGCGGCGCGTGGGCGGACCGGCTGCGGAGCCTGCCCAAGCACGTCGTGTCCTCGACCCTGGAGGACCTCGGCTGGGCGAACACCACCGTCCTCGGCGGCGACCCCGTCCACGAGATCTCGACGCTGAAGCAGAAGGTGGACGGGGACATCGTCGTCTACGCCAGCGGCCGGCTCGTGCACGCGCTGATCGAGCACGACCTCGCCGACGAGCTGCGGCTGCTGGTCTTCCCGTTCGTGCTCGGGGCCGGCGAGCGGCTCTTCGGCGCGACGAGCGGCAAGAAGCCGATGCGGCTGGTGGGCACCCGCGTGGTCGGCGACGGGATGCCCCTGCTCACCTACCGGACCGTCCGGGAGCCCTAGCCGCCGCCCTTCGCGCCCCGGTCCCCGGCCCCGGGTTCAGCCCTGGCCGGGGATCGGGGCGCCGGACGGCAGGCCCGCCGCCACGTACGCGTCGTATTTCGGCTGCCAGGCGGGCTGCTCGGCGGCGCGGCCCCCGGCGAGGGCGTCGAGCGCGGCCAGGCACACGTCCCAGCCGGCCGCGTTGCGTGCCGCCGTGTCGCGGGCTTCGAGGATGTTGGTGAGGACGAACCGGGTCCGGCCGCCGTCGAGCGGTTCGAGGTCGAAGTGCAGTTCGTCGCCGCCCCAGCTGAACGCGAGCCGGCGCGGCGGGTCGAAGTCGATGATCCGGCCGCTCGACGTCGCGTCGGGCATGTTCGGGTCGCCGGAGAAGGTGATCTCGCCGCCCGGGACCGGATCGATGGTGATCTTCGGGGCCGGGAACCAGTGCGCCAGCTCGGCGGGGTCGCCGACCATGCGCCAGACCCGCTCCACCGGGTGGTCGTAGATCCGCTCGAAGCGGACGGCCGGGCGGCCGCCGATCTCGAGGTAGCCGCCGGGATTCGTGATGATCATGGTTCGCCTCTCTCGGTGGCGCCGGTGCCGGGCCGGTCGCCGGACGGATCGCCCGGGGCGCCGGGCGGGTCGTCCGGCGCGTCCAGCCGGTCGCCCAGCGCGTCCAGGCTCGCGTTCCACAACCGCCGGTAGGGCGCCAGCCAGGCGTCCAGCTCCGCCATCGGGGCGGGCCGGATCGCGTACAGCCTGCGCTGCGCGTCCCGCTCGACGTCGACCAGCCCGGCCTCGCGCAGCACGCGCAGGTGCTTGGACGTGCCGGGCTGGCTCAGGCCGCAGGCGCGGGCCAGGTCGCCGACCGGGCGCGGCCCCTGCAGCAGCCGGTCGAGGATGGCGCGCCGGCCGGGGTCGGCGAGCGCGTGCCAGACCGCGGTTGCCATGTCGTTCAATATGCCTCACCTGGAATATAACCGTCAAGGAATAGAGCGAGGTCGGCGCGGTCGCAGCAGGATCCATCCGGACAGCGCGCCGGCGAACTGGAGCGACGCGATCGCCAGCACCAGCCCGACCGGGCCGACCGCGTCCGCGCACGCGGCGGTGAGCGCCGCGCCGAGCGCGGACGCACCGATCTTCAGGCTGCCGCCGGTGGTGTTGACCTGGCCGAGCCGGTCCGGCGGCGACTCGCGCTGGCGGAGCATCAGCGTCGCGGCGAACACCGGCCCCTCGGCGAGCCCCGCCGCGCAGAACGCGGCCATCGCCCACGGCACCGACGGGGCCACCGCGAGCGCCGCCAGCGCGGCGCCGAACGCGACGAGCCCGCCGACCAGGACCGGCTCGGCGTGCCGGGGCGTCAGCCAGCGGCTCGACGCCAGCGAGCCGAGCAGCGACCCGACGGCCATCGCCACCAGCAGCCGCCCGCCCGCGCTGGGCGCGGCGCCGATGTGCCCGGCGAGCAGCACCGCCGTCACCGCGACGCCGCCGAACCCGAGCCACGCGAGCGTCGTCGCGACGGTCAGCGCGCGCAGCACCCGGCCCCGGACCAGCACGAGCAGCCCGCCCACGAGCACGTCGCCGAGCCCGGACCGGGCGTCCTCGGCGACCTCGCCGATGTCCCGTTCGGCGACCGCGCCCTTGCCTACTTCCGCGACACGTCCCGCCTCGGCGGGCCTTCCGGGCTCCGCGGGACCGCCGGATTCCGCAGGCCGCCCCTGCTCCGCAGGCCGCCCCGGCTCGGCGGGACTGCCAGGCTCGGCGGGGCTACCGGGCTCGGCGGGGCTACCGGGCTCGGCGGACGCGGGGGCCGGTCCGGCGAAGGGCAGCAGGGGGAGGACGCAGAGCCCGAGGACGGCGCTCGCCACGATGCCCGCCCCCGCGTACTGGCCGCCCGCGAACGAGGCGACGCCCGCCGCGAGACCGGGGCCGACGATCGCGGCGACGTTGTAGCTCGACGCCTCCAGCCCGTACGCGCGTGACAGCCGGTCGGCCGGCACGAAGCGCGGCAGCAGGCTGGTCAGCGCCACGACGATCGGCTCGGCGCAGCCGATCACGGCGGCGACGCACAGCGCGGCGACCAGCGGCGAGCCGCCCGCCATCGCCAGCAGCAGGCCGGTCGCGGCGACGTAGGCGAGGGCCAGCGGGACGACGGCGCGGCGCGGGCGCGCCATCCGGTCCAGCGCGTTCCCGATCACCGGCCCGCTGACCACGTACGGCAGCGTCATCGCGGTCTGCAGGTAGCCGGCGGTGGCGGCGTGCCCCGTCCGGGCCTGGACGGTCAGGACGAGCGCGGTCGCGACGCCCTCGGCGGACACCCGTAGCAGCGTCGCGGCGGTCAAATGCAGTGAAAGCCCCCGGATCACCCTCGGATCGTGGCACAGGAACGGGCCGACGGCTCCGGCGGAACGGGCCGACTTAGACTTCTGGTGTGACGCAGACAACGGGGACGACGGCACCGGACGTGCACGAGCACCGGGTGACCAGTGAGGTCGGGCGGCTTCGGACGGTCCTGCTGCACCGTCCGGGCGCGGAGCTGAAGCGGCTGACGCCGCGCAACAGCGACAAGCTGCTGTTCGACGCGATCCCTTGGGCGAGCCGGGCGCAGGAGGAGCACGACGCGTTCGCGGAGGCGCTGCGGGAGCGCGGCGTCGAGGTGCTGTACGTCACCGAGCTGCTGCAGGACGCGCTGGAGTACGAGGCGGCGCGGGAGCAGGCGATCGCGGACGCGATCGTCGACCTGCGGCTCGGCGACCAGCTGCGCCGCGTCGTGGAGGGGTACCTGCGCGACCTCGACCCGGAGGACCTGTCGCAGACGCTGGTCGCGGGGCTGGCGCACGAGGAGCTGAAGTCCGGGCACGGCCTGGTGTACCGGCTGATGGACCGGCTCGACTTCATCGTGGACCCGCTGCCCGGCCTGCTGTTCACCCGCGACAACAGCGCGTGGATCGGCGACCGGGTGGCGGTGACGAGCCTGGCGATGGAGGCGCGGCGCCGGGAGGCGCAGCTCACCGGGCTGATCTACGCGCACCACCCGCGGTTCGACGGGGTGGAGCCGGTGTACTCGCCGGCGCTGGAGCATCTGGAGGGCGGCGACGTCCTGCTGCTGTGCCCGGGGGTGATCGCGGTCGGGACGGGCGAGCGGACGACCCCCGCGGGCGTGGAGCGGCTGGCCCGGCAGGTGATCGGGGCGGGGCTGGCGCACACGGTGCTGGCGGTGCCGATCGCGCAGGAGCGGGCGACCATGCACCTGGACACGGTGTGCACCATGGTCGACGTCGACACCGTGGTCATGTACCCGCCGGTCGCGCACTCGCTGACCGCGTACACGGTGACGCTGGACGACGGCGACCTGCGGGTGGCGGAGCCGCGCCCGTTCCTGGAGGCGGCGGCGGACGCGATGGGCCTGGACCGGCTGAAGGTGATCGACACCGGTCTGGACCCGGTGACCGCCGAGCGGGAGCAGTGGGACGACGGGAACAACACGCTCGCGGTCGCGCCCCGGCTGTGCGTGGCGTACGAGCGCAACATCGAGACGAACGCGCAGCTGGAGGCGTCGGGGATCGAGGTCATCCGGATCAGCGGCAGCGAGCTCGGCACCGGGCGGGGCGGCCCGCGCTGCATGTCCTGCCCGATCCTCCGCGACGCCCCCTGACGACGGAGTCCCCGTGACGGGGGCTCCCTCTGACGACGAAAGGCCCCGGCGATGCCGGGGCCTTTCCCACGTTGGACGCTCGGGCGGTGTCGACGGGGGCACGACAGCGCCCGAGCTTGTTGAGGACCATACAAGGTGCGGCAGTGGTCCTTCTAGGCGGGGTATGCCCTACTTGGGGCCACCTCATTCCTCGTTCCGTTGTAGAAGCCTTCGTCCGGTTCGTCCATGAGGTCCGGAAAGTCGGAGAGGTCGGGCACGACGGTGTCGGAGTGCGCGGGCGAGACCGCGTCCTCGCCGCCGTTCGAGCGCGGCGTGCGCAGCACGGCCCACACGGTGGTGGCGCCGTCCTCGTGCCGGACGCCCCAGCCCTCCGACAGGGCCTCGACGATGCCGAGCCCGCGGCCGCCGAGCGAGGACAGCGTGCCCGGGCCGCGGCGCGGCTCGGTCATCGCGCCCCCGTCGCTGACCTCCAGTTCCAGGACGTCGCCCCGGCACAGCCAGCAGACCCGGACCTGCCCGGAGGGCAGCGGCCTGGCGTGCCGCAGGGCGTTGCTGATCAGCTCGCTGACGATGACGCTGGCATCGTCGACGACCGACTCGTAGACCCCCGAGGCGGCCAGCTCGGAGCTGAGGCGCTTGCGGGCGACCGCGACGCTGGACGGCGCGTGTGGCAGCAGTACGACGCTCGACGCCCTCACCTCCCCGTGGTTCCGCTGTCTCGGACCAGTCCCGTCGCCGCTCTTCCGGTACGACCGAAATGCCCTGATGGCCTGGGCCGGAAACCTGAGCGATTCAGTTTGCCACCTGCACAACGAGTCACCGGCCGTTCGGTCACGGTGATCACCCCCGTACGCGGCGTCGGAGCCCGGTGCGGGACGGCGATCCCGTCACCTACGGCGACCATCCATGGATCTATCCAGCCGGAGGACGGGTTACTCCTCGCGCGCGCGTTTCGTCCGTCACACCCGGTGGCCACCGTACTTTCCCGCACGGGGCAACACTGCCACCGGCCAAGATCGCTCAAACCGCGGGCCACATCGGACTCACCCGGCCGCAGCCGGAGCGCTGTCCTCACGGTAAGTGACCGACCGGGCGGTCATTCGGCCGGCAGGACCAGCCGCATGCAGGTGCCCGGCTTGTCGCCCGTGCCGGGGTGCGCCGAGATCGTCCCGCCCTGCGCCTCGGTCAGCCGCTTCACGATGTAGAGCCCGAGCCCGATGCCGCCGAACCGGCGCCGGTCCCCCGCCTCGCCCTGCACGAACCGCTCGAAGATCCGCTCGTGGTCGCCCGGCCGGATGCCGATCCCCTCGTCCTCGACCGCCACCGCGATCCCCGCCGGGCCGGCCTCCGCGCGGACCCGGACCGTCCCGCCGTCCGGGCTGTACTTGAACGCGTTCTCCAGCAGCTGCCCGAGCACGATGTCGGTCGCCATCGCGTCGCCCCGGCAGCGCGGCAGGCCCGGCTCGATCTCCAGCTCCACCCGGTGCAGCGGCGACAGCGACCGGAACCCCGCGACGACGCCCTCCAGGACCCGGGTCAGGTCGAACGGCTCGACCGTCACGGCCAGCTCGTCGGCGCCCGCGCGGGAGCCGAGCAGCAGGTGCTCCACCAGCCGGCCGAGCGACTGGGCGCGCTCGGCGATCGTGGCGACGGCGGCGCGGCGGTCGACGTCGGTCAGCTCGTCCCACCGGTTGACCAGCGTCGACGCGAACCCCTGCACGACCGTGATCGGGGTGCGCAGCTCGTGGCTGGTGGTGGCGAGGAACAGGTCCTTCGCCTCCTCCAGGGCCTTGGCCTCCGTCACGTCGCGGAAGTCGACGACCAGCTCGCCGGTCTCCTCGATCTCCGCGGCCAGCACGTTCAGCCAGACCCCGGACTCCAGCGGGAACGTCAGCATCTCGCCGAGCGCGGGCATGTCGAACGGCAGCGGCCGGCCGATCGCGTCCTCCGGCGGGACGCCGGTGAGGGCGTGCGCGGCCGGGTTCCACTGCCGGACGACGAGGTCGTGGTCGAGCACCGCGATGCCGTCCGCGCTGGAGTCGATCACCGCGCGCTCGTGCGCCCGCTGCCGGACGACCTCCGCGTACGCGACGGCGTTGCCGACCGCCACGCCGGCGTGCCCCGCGAGCAGCTCCAGCAGCTCCAGCTCGGTGTGCCCGATCTTGCGCCCGGAGAACAGCGCGTACAGCGCCCCGTACGGGCGGTTCTGCAGGTAGGACAGGCCGAGCGCGACGGTGTGCAGGCCGGGCAGCTCGGACCAGACCAGGTCGCCGAGCCGCTGCTCGCCGGTCGCGAGCTTGACCGTCTTGCCGGACCGCAGCAGCTCCCCGACCAGGCTCGGGCGCAGCTCGGCGGTCGTCCCGCGCATGTGCTCGGGCAGGCCCGACGTGCTGACCAGCCGCAGCCGCTGCCCCTCGATCCGGACGAACCCGCCCGCGTCCGCGCCGGTCAGCTCGATCAGCGCGGTCGTGATCCGGTCGAGCACGACGGCGAGGTCCAGCTCGGCGTTCAGGTCGGCGACGATGTCGTTCAGCCGCCGGACGAGCCGGGCCCGCTCCGTCATGTGGTGCTGGACGATCTCGTCGTCCTCCGCCGGGTGGTACACCCCGACCCAGCCGAGCGGGGTGCCGGCCGGGTCCTTCAGCAGGCTGGTGTCGATCCGCACGTCGATCAGCCGGCCGTCCCGGTGGAACCGGCGGGTCGCGATCGAGATCTGCCCGCCCTCCTTCTCGGACTCGCCCTCGCCGGCGCGCCGCGTGAGCAGCCGCTCCTGGACGGCGTTGTGCTCGGCCTTCAGCTCGTCCGGGACGATCGGCGGCACGCGCCCGACCATCTCCTCGGCGCTCCAGCCGAACATCCGCTCGGCGGCCGGGTTCCACACGGTGACGCGGTGCTTCTGGTCGACGGCCACGATCGCGTCGGCGGCGCTCTCGATGACGGCGCGCGCGATCGGGTCGTGGACATGCTGCACGCCTGTCATCGTGCCACCGGAGCCCGGTGCGGCGCCGGGCAACCGGCGCCGAAAAGTTCCCACCAGGCGGCCCCCGCGAAGGGAGGAACGCCACTTCAGGGGCCCGGGGACCTCGGGATCGGCCATCTCCGTCGTGCCTTTCCGGCGGGGCGCGGCGCATCCGTCGGCGCGCGGCTCCGGCAACCCTACCGCCGGGTAATACCGGGCCGGCGGGCGGCGCCCGTCCGGCCGATCAGCAGCGTCGCGGCGCCCGCGACGAGGAAGGAGAGCAGCGACGCGCTCATCCAGCTCTGCGGGGTGAAGTGCAGCGCGTCCCGCACGTGCTGCCACAGGTCCGTCCACCAGCCGATCGTCCCGGGGTTGATCAGCTGGTAGGCGACGATGCCGACCAGCCAGGCCGCGATCATGCTCCACCGGGACGGCGCGGCGCGGCTCGCGTCCCAGCCGCCGGCGCGGCCCCGGCCCAGGAAGAAGTCCGCCGCGAGCACGCCCAGCATCGGCACGAACACCGACCCGATCAGCGACAGGAAGCCCGCGTAGTCGTTGATGTCCAGCACCAGCGCCAGCACGGTGATCCCCGCGCCGAGCGCGACCGACAGGACGCGGCGGTCGGCGCGCGGCACCAGGTTCTGGATCGACACGGCGGTGGAGTACACGTTCGCGAACGACTGGTCGGCCTCCCGCAGGACGAACACCGCGAAGAACACCGCGCCCAGCGCGACGTGCAGGAACGGGTCGAACACCTTGCCCGTGTCGCCGCCCACGAGCGCCAGGGCCAGCAGCCCCAGCACGTACGCGACGATCTGGGTGACCGAGTACCCGACCGACGCCGCGCCGAAGGCCCCGCGCGCGCTCTTGGCGTGCCGGGTGTAGTCGGCGGCGACCGGTACCCACGAGATCGACACCGCCAGCGCCGCGTCCGCGCCGATCCAGAACCCGTGCCACGACCCGTGGTTCAGGTCCGGCAACGGCTGCCGGACGAGCTGCACGTAGAAGTAGGCGAGCGCGACGATCACCGCGACCGTCACGTACCGGCGCAGCAGCCGCACCGACCCGAGCGGCCAGATCGTCAGCACGGTCGTGAGCACCCCGGCCGCGACCACGTACCCCCAGCGCGGCACCCCGTCCCACAGCTCGCGCGCCGCGTCCGCGATCACGATCAGCTCGAACGTGCCCCAGCCGATCAGCTGCGCGATGTTGAGCACCGTCGGCACGTACGACAGCCGCGCGCCGAACAGGCCGCGCAGCAGCACCATCGCCGGCTGGCCCGTCCGCGCGCCCGGCGCGGCGGCCAGGCCGAGCATCAGCCCGCCCAGCACGGTGCCGACGATCATCGCGACGATGCCCGCCGCGATCGCCAGCGTCGGCGTCCCGGCGGCGTCGGGCGCGAGGACGGTGTAGGCGCCGGAGAAGGCCAGCAGGCTGACCCCGAGGTTCGCCCAGAACGCGCTCTGGTCCCAGAAGCCGAGCACCTTCGGGGCGGGCTCGTCGAGGGTGTACGGGACCTCGTTGCGCGGGCTCTCGTGCGCGAGGGTCTTCTCGACGTCGGACGTCACGGGACACGCTCCCTACGCCGGCATTACCCGGACAGGTTCATGCGGTCGGCGACGCCAGGAAGGCCGCCCTCTCAGCCCGGCTCATGGCCCGAGCTCCCGCGGTTATCGGTCGGCACCGATCGTACAACCGCCCGCAACCCCTACAAAGGGGGCATATTTCCCGGAGGGCGGTCAGGCCACGTAGGGCTCGCCGTCCCCGCCGTTCTCCATCGGGCGGCCCGCCTCGGCCCAGCCCTTCATCCCGCCGTCCACGTTCTTCGCCAGCCAGCCCGCCTGGTTCAGCGCCACCGTCACCTGCGCCGACCGCGCCCCCGACCGGCAGATCACGAAGATCTCGCGGTCCCGCGGGATCTCCCCGGCCCGGTCGCCCAGCTGCCCCATCGGAATGTGGACGGCGTCGGGCGCGTGCCCCGCGTCCCACTCGCTCTGTTCGCGCACGTCGAGCAGGTAACCGCCCTGCGGAACGTCGGCGGCGACCACCGCCGGAACCTCGTCCCCGAAAATCATCACACCCCCATGGAACCGCGCGAAGCCCCCCCGCGTCGAATCACGCATGCGGTATCGGACGCTCATCCTCGCCTCGTCCGGGCTCGCCATGATCTTCTCACTGGCCGCCTGCGGCGACGAACACGTCAAGACCCTTCCCGCCGAGCGGCCCTCGGGCACCACCACGGTACGGCCCTCGGGCCCCTCGGCCGACAGCCTCACCATCCAGGTCAAGGCGTCGGCCCAGGCCCCCGCCACGACCTACACGCTGACCTGCGACCCGGCCGGCGGCGACCACCCGAAGGCCGCCGACGCCTGCGCCGCCCTCACCAAGGTCAAGGACCCGTTCGCGCCCGTCCCCAAGGACCGGATGTGCACCGACATCTACGGCGGCCCGGAGGTCGCCACGGTGAAGGGCACCTGGCAGGGCAAGCCCATCGACACGACCTTCAAGCGCAACGACGGCTGCCAGCTGCACCGCTGGAGCGAGATCGCCCCCGTCTTCGGCCCCGTCCCCAAGGTCCGCTGAGTCCCCGAGTAAGTCCCCGAGGACGGCCGGGTTTCCGAGGTCGGCCGAGTCCGAGGTCCGCCGGCCCGCCCGCCGCGGGCTACTTGAGGAGGCGGGAGAGACGGCGGTCGGCCAGGGGCTTGCCGCCGGTCTGGCAGGTGGGGCAGTACTGGAGGGCCGAGTCGGCGAACGACACCTCGCGGATCGTGTCGCCGCACACCGGGCATTTCTCGCCCTTGCGGCCGTGCACGCGCAGGCCGGTCTTCTTCTCGCCCTTGAGGTCCTGCGCTTCGAGGCCGCGCGAGCGCTCCACCGCGTCGCGGAGGGTCGTGACGATCGCCTCGTGCAGGGTCGCGACGTCGTCGTCCGTCAGCGTCGCGGCGATCTTGAACGGGGACATCTTCGCCACGTGCAGCACCTCGTCGGAGTAGGCGTTGCCGATGCCGGCGATGACGCTCTGGTCGCGGAGCAGCCCCTTGATCTGCGTGCGCTTGCCCGCGACGATCTCGCGCAGCCGGCCGGCGGTGAACGACTCGTCCAGCGGGTCGGGGCCGAGGCCCGCCACGCCGGGCACGTCGGCGGGGTCGCGGACGACGTAGACCGCGAGGCCCTTCTTCGTCCCGGCCTCGGTGAGGTCGAAGCCGGAGCCGTCGTCGAGGTGGACGCGGAGCGCGAGCGGGTTCTTGCCGCCGGGGCGGGCGGGTCTCGTCGGCACCTCGTCGCGCCACCGCAGCCAGCCGGCGCGGGCCAGGTGGATCACCAGGTGGATGCCGTCGACGTCCAGGTCGAGGAACTTGCCGTGCCGGGCGGCGCCGGTGACGGTCAGCCCGCCCAGCGCGGTGACCGGCGGGTCATAGGTCTTCAGCGCGGAGATCGCGAGGACGTCGACGCGCGCGACGGCATGGCCGACGACGCGCTCCCGCAGGAACGCCGCCAGCGCCTCCACCTCGGGCAACTCGGGCATCGGACCTCCACTCGCCGACCGTGACCCCTCCAAGGTAAACGCTCCGGCAGCCGTGCGGCGGACCTGCGCAAGCGGGCCCTCCGGGGGCGCGGAACGCGAGACCATCGACGGGAGCGGCGCCCCGCGCCCGGCGACGCGGCGGAGTTGCCCACAGGGCTGGGGAAGGTTGTGGAAAACCTTGTGCATGGCGCGCGGTTCGGCGCGCCGGCGGGGCGATCCGCGGTGAATACCTCGACGAATATCGACAAATCGCCGCGCCCCGCCCCGCGAGGCCCTCGGGACAGGGTGTGGATAACTCCGCGCGGCGCGCTGTGACCCGGATCTCGAAATAACCCCTAGGGGGTACGGGTTGTGCGGGGCATCGGCGTTGTGGCACCATGAGGCCACCGAGATACCCCCAGGGGGTACACGATGAGGGAGGACGAGAGATGAGCACCGCCACCTACACCGTCACCGGGATGACCTGCGGCCACTGCGTCGCCTCCGTGACCGAGGAGGTCGAGCAGGTCGCCGGCGTCACCGCCGTCGACGTCGACCTCAAGACCGGCCAGGTGACCGTCACCAGCGAGGCCCCCGTCGACGACGCCCTGATCAAGAGCGCCGTCGAGGAGGCGGGATACGCCCTGCAGGCCTGACGCCTGCCGCCCTGCGAACCAGGGCCGAGACGAGTGGAGTGAAGGACGATGAACACCGCGACCAAGCTGGGCGCCTACGTGGCGGCGCTGGCCGTCGTCTTCGGCGGGGCCGCCGCGATCGGCACCGCGGCCGGCCCGGTCGGCAAGGCCGACGAGGGCGAGCACGGCGGGCACGGCTCGCACGGGTCCCACGGCGGGACGGCGGCGGCCGCGGCCGTCCCCGGCGGGCTGCAGGTCAGCCAGGGCGGCTACACCCTGCACCCGCGGACGACCGACGTGCGGCCCGGCGTGCGGACCGACTTCCGGTTCACCATCGACGGCCCGGACGGCCGGCCCGTGACCAGGTTCACGCCGCTGCACGGCAAGCGGCTGCACCTGATCATCGCGCGCCGCGACCTGTCCGGCTTCCAGCACCTGCACCCGACCGAGGTCGGCGGCGGCGTGTGGGAGGTCGCGGTCGTCCTGCCCAAGGCCGGCGCGTACCGGTTCTTCACCGACGTCCAGCCGGAGGGCGCCAAGGAGGCGCTGACGCTCGGCGTCGACGTCGCCGCCGCGGGCGACTTCCAGCCCGTCCCGCTGCCGGGGCCCGAGCAGGTCGCGAAGGTGGACGGCTACGAGGTGCGGCTCGCCGGCGCGCTGGCCCCGGGCAGGTCGAGCAAGCTGACCCTGTCGGTGAGCAAGGACGGCAAGCCGGTCACCGACCTGGAGCCGTACCTGGAGGCCTACGGGCACCTGGTCGCGCTGCGCCAGGGCGACCTCGCCTACCTGCACGTCCACCCGGACGGCGAGCCGGGCGACGGCAGGACGAAGCCGGGACCCGACATCACCTTCTACGCCGAGGCGCCCAGCGCGGGCACGTACCGGCTCTACCTGGACTTCCAGCACGGCGGCAAGGTCCGCACGGCGGAGTTCACCGCGACGGCGGGGCCGTCGCCCGCGCCCGTCCAGCCGGACGAGGGCCAGGGCGAGGGCCACGGCGAGCACACCCACTGACATCCCGTACGGTCGAAGCGAAGGAGGAGCGATGACCACCGGCGCCGTGCCAGAAGCGGAATCCGGGCGGATCGAGCTGGCGATCGGCGGGATGACGTGCGCGTCGTGCGCCAACCGCATCGAACGCAAGCTGAACAAGCTCGAGGGCGTCACCGCCACGGTCAACTACGCCACCGAGAAGGCCCGGGTCGAGTACCCCGCCGGGGTGTCCCCGGAGGACCTGGTCGCCACCGTCGAGGCGGCGGGCTACACCGCCGAGCTGCCGGCCCCGCCCAAGGGCGAGGACGCGCGGGGCGAGCAGGACGAGCCCGACGACGGGCTCACCACGCTGCGGCAGCGGCTGATCATGTCGGTCGTGCTCGCGGTCCCCGTGATCGCGATGGCGATGGTCCCGGCGCTGCAGTTCGACAACTGGCAGTGGCTGTCGCTGACGCTGGCGTCGCCGGTCGTCGTCTACGCGGGCTGGCCGTTCCACAAGGCCGCGTGGACGAACCTGCGGCACGGCGCCGCGACGATGGACACGCTGGTGTCGGTCGGCACGCTCGCCGCGTTCGGCTGGTCGCTGTGGGCGCTGTTCTTCGGCACCGCGGGCGAGACCGGCCTCAAGCACGGGTTCGAGTTCTCCATGACCCGCTCGGACGGGTCGATGAACATCTACCTGGAGGCCGCGTCCGGCGTCATCGCGTTCATCCTCGCGGGCCGCTACTTCGAGGCGCGGTCCAAGCGCCGCGCGGGCGCCGCCCTCAAGGCGCTGCTGGAGCTGGGCGCCAAGGAGGTCTCGGTCGTCCGCGACGGGCGCGAGGAGCGCATCCCGGTCGAGCAGCTCGCGGTGGACGACGTGTTCGTGGTCCGTCCGGGCGAGAAGATCGCGACGGACGGCGTGGTGACCGAGGGGTCGTCGGCGGTGGACGCGTCGCTGCTGACCGGCGAGTCCGTCCCGGTGGAGGTCGCGCCGGGCGACGCGGTGGTCGGCGCGACGGTGAACGCGGGCGGGCGGCTGCTGGTCCGCGCGACCCGGGTCGGCGCCGACACCCAGCTCGCGCAGATGGCGCGGCTGGTGGAGGACGCGCAGACCGGCAAGGCGCAGGTGCAGCGGCTCGCCGACCGGATCTCCGGGATCTTCGTCCCGGTGGTGATCGCGCTGGCCGTCGCGACGCTGGGCTTCTGGATCGGCACCGGCTCCGGCCTCGCCGGGGCGTTCACCGCGGCGGTCGCGGTGCTGATCATCGCCTGCCCGTGCGCGCTCGGCCTGGCCACCCCGACCGCCCTCATGGTCGGGACGGGGCGCGGCGCGCAGCTCGGCATCCTGATCAAGGGCCCGGAGGTGCTGGAGTCGACCCGCCGGATCGACACGGTCGTGCTGGACAAGACCGGCACCGTCACCACCGGCCGGATGGCGCTGGTGGACGTCCACACCGCCGGCGGCGCGGACGAGGCGGAGGTGCTGCGGCTGGCGGGGGCGCTGGAGAACGCGTCCGAGCACCCGATCGCGCAGGCCATCGCCAAGGGCGCGACGGAGCGCGTGGGAACGCTGGGCACCGTCGAGGACTTCGCCAACGTCGAGGGCCTGGGCGTGCAGGGGGTCGTCGACGGGCACGGGGTCCTCGTCGGCCGGCCGCAGCTGCTCGCCGAGTGGTCGCAGCACCTGACCCCCGCCCTGGAGCGGGCCATGGCGGAGGCGCAGGCCCTCGGCCGGACCGCCGTCGCGGTCGGCTGGGACGGCGAGGCCCGCGCGGTGATCACCGTCGCGGACCAGGTCAAGCCGACTTCGGCGGAGGCGATCGCGCAGCTGCGGGCGCTCGGGCTGCGGCCCGTCCTGCTCACCGGCGACAGCGAGACCGTCGCCCGCACGGTGGCCGACGCGGTCGGGATCGAGGAGGTCATCGCCGAGGTCCTGCCGCAGGACAAGGTCGACGTCGTCAAGCGCCTGCAGGGCGAGGGGCGGACGGTCGCGATGGTCGGCGACGGCGTCAACGACGCCGCCGCGCTCGCCCAGGCCGACCTCGGCCTGGCGATGGGCACCGGCACGGACGTGGCGATCGAGGCGTCCGACCTCACCCTGGTCCGCGGCGACCTGCGGGCCGCGGCGGACGCGATCCGGCTGTCCCGGCGCACGCTCCGCACGATCAAGGGCAACCTGTTCTGGGCGTTCGCCTACAACGTGGCGGCGCTGCCGCTGGCGGCGACCGGGCTGCTCAACCCGATGATCGCGGGCGGCGCGATGGCGTTCTCCTCGGTCTTCGTGGTCAGCAACAGCCTGCGGCTCCGCCGGTTCAAGGCGCTGAACGGCGACCCGGCGGCGTCCCCGGCGGCCGCCGTCCCGGCCCGCCGGGAGGTCCGGGCGGCCCACTGACACCGCCGATGAGCGCGCGGTCCCCGGCCGGGGGCCGCGCGCTCGCTGTTTCATGTGAAACCCGCACGGTCGCAGGGGATCCGCGGGCCTCGCGGGCTAGAGCGGGACGTCCCAGAAGGCGAGTTCGTGGCGCATGCCCTCCAGGAACAGGCGCTCCGCGCGGGCGGGGTCGGCGCCGGACTCGTCGATCATCTGGGCGATGCGGCGGGTCAGCTCCGCGAAGCCGGGGTCGGCGTAGGTGTCGACCCAGCGGCGGTAGCGCGGCTCCGCCGGCGGGTCCTCGGCGAGGCGGGCGCCCAGCGTCGAGTAGCCCCACATGCAGGGGTAGAGGGCGGCGAGCCCGTCGCCGTAGGCGGCGGCGCTGTCCAGCAGGAACGCGGTGTAGGCGGCGCAGGCCGGCCCCTTGCGGGCGCCGTCCAGGTCGGCGCCGAACTCCGCGGACAGCGACCGGTGCAGGTCCAGCTCGTCGTGGTAGGTCGCGTGCGCCAGGTCGACGAGATCGCCGAGGTGCGCGGACGGCGCCTGCCAGGCGAGCCGGGAGAACACGCGGACGTAGTCGTGCAGGAACAGGTAGTCCTGTTCGAGCCAGGAGCGGAAGACCGTCTCGTCCAGGTCGCCGTTCGCGATGCCGGCGACGGTCGGGTGCTTCAGCTGCTCCTCGACCAGCGGACGGCCGAGCTCCTCCAGATGCGCCGCGAGACTCATGCGGGCCAGTCTGGCATCCCCCCGGACGCGGGCGGATCCGGCGTCGGTCCCCGTCCTGGACACGACCAGGCCCCGCCGGGTCTTGCGGCCCGGCGGGGCCCTGGTCAAGCACCGGTGTGCGGGTCGCCTCTCGGCGAAAGGCTCAACACGGCTCCAGCCGGACGGTATTCCGTGAAGGCGATAGGTGAGGCCCGGGGACACCAGGCACACCGGCTGTCATGTGTAACCCCTGGGGCCCCCGGGATTGTTCCCGCCCGCCGGATCGGATTCCGTCAGCGGGCGGACACGGGCTGCGGAGGGACGTCGGAGAACGTGCCGGTGCGGCGGATCGTGTGCCAGCCGAGCCGGGACCCCAGCAGCGCCGTGACCACCGACTGGACGACGACCAGGTACATGAGCTGCCGGTACACGAACTGCTGGAGGGGCAGCGCCCACAGCGGGCGGACGCGCTCCCCGTCCAGCCAGAGCGCGTACGCGCCCGCGGCCGTCTGCGCCGCGACGAACCCGGCCCAGAGCAGGATGGGCTCCACCGGGTTCAGGAAGACCAGCCCGAACAGCGCGAACAGGTCGACGGCGGGCGCGAACAGCGGCAGCAGCACCTGGAACACCGCCAGGTAGGTGAGGCAGCGGCGGCCGAACCGGCCGGACGGGCCGCGCTCCACCAGCGACCGGCGGTGCTTCCACATCGCCTGCATCGTCCCGTAGCACCAGCGGTACCGCTGCCGCCACAGCTGCCGCAGCGACGACGGCGCCTCCGTCCAGGCGATCGCCTTCTCCTCGTAGACGACGCGGTACCCGGACCGGCAGATCGCCATGGTGAGGTCGGTGTCCTCGGCGAGGGTGTCGGCGGGGACGCCACCGACGCGGGCCAGCACCGAGCGGCGGAACGCGCCGATCGCGCCCGGGACGGTCGGCATGCACTGCAGCACGTCGAACATCCGGCGGTCGAGGTTGAAGCCGATCACGTACTCGATGTGCTGCCAGCGGCCGAGGAGCCCGCCCCGGTTGGCGACCTTGGTGTTGCCGCTCACCGCGCCGACCCGCGGATCGGCGAGCGGCCCGACGATGTGCCGGAGGGTGTCGCGCTGGAACACGGTGTCGCCGTCGACCAGCACGAGGATCTCCGCGCGCGCCACGGCCGCGCCCGCGTTCAGGGCGCTGGGCTTGCCGCCGTTGGGCTTGCGGACGAGCCGGACGCCCGGCAGCGCGAGCCCCTCGACGATCGCGGCGGTGCGGTCGGACGACCCGTCGTCCACCACGATCACCTCGAACGCGCCCGGATAGTCGGTGTCGAGCAGCGAGCGGACCGTCGCCGCGATCCCGGCCTCCTCGTTGTAGGCGGGCACGATGACGGAGATGTCCGGGTACGGCCCGGGCGGCACTGGTCCCGCCGGCGGCGCCCGGCGGGACGCCCCCCGGCCGGACGGCCGCCGGACGCGCCGGACGTGCACGTGCGCGAACACCAGCAGCAGCACGAGCCTCAGCACGTACAGGGCTCCGGCCACGCCGAACAGCGCGCCCAGCCAGCCGGTGAGCGCGGACGCGGTCCGCTGCGCGGCGACCAGCGTCCAGCCGATCGCCTTCTCCCGGCCCGGGACGGCGATGTCGGCGGCGGGCATCCGCATCGCCTGCGACAGCGTGGTGAAGCGGTAGCCCTGCGGCTGGAGCCGGTCGATGATCTGCTCGACGGCGGCGACGGTCTGCGCCCGGTCGCCGCCCGCGTCGTGCAGCATGACGACGGCGCCCTGGCCGCGCCGCTCGGCCGCGAGCGCGGCCTTGACGATCTCGGCGGTGCCGGGCCGCCGCCAGTCCTCGGTGTCGCGGTCGGTGAGCACGACGACGTAGCCGTCGGCGCCCGCGCGGTGGGCCGCCCGCCACTCCGGCGCGGTCAGGCCGTCCGGGACGGAGGAGTACGGCATCCGCATCAGCCGCGTGTGGACCCCGGCCGCTCCCGCGAGCGCCCGCTGGGTGAGGTCGAGTTCCAGGCGCGCGCGCCAGGCGGGGGCGGTGGCGAGGTCGACGTGCGTGTAGGTGTGCGAGCCGATCTCGTTGCCCTCGCGCAGGATGCGGCGCGTCAGCCCCGGGTTCTCGGCGATGTGCGCGCCGACGGCGAAGAAGGTGCCGTGCGCGCCGTGGCGGCGCAGGACGTCGAGGATCCGCGGCGTCCAGGTCGGGTCGGGGCCGTCGTCGAAGGTCAGCGCGATCGTCTTGGCCGGCGTCCGCAGCGAGTGCGGCGTCCCGCCCGCCATGTTGAGCACCGGTCCGCCGGAGGTGATCGCGGACGGCGCGGGGACGGGGTGCGCGGGGTCCTTGCGCGGTGCCTCGCCGACCGCGCCGTGCGCGTAGCCGTCCAGCAGCAGCAGGACGGTCAGCGCCAGGCCGCCGAGGAGCAGCAGGACCCAGTGGCCCCGCGGTTCGCCTCGCCGCATGCTCAGGCCGGCTTCTTGGTGTGCCCCCACGCGGGCGGGCTCGCGTGGGAGTTGCCCGGCCGGCTCGTGGACGTGGTGGCCGAGGGCTTGGCGCTGGGCGCGGACGACGCGGACGGCGCGGCCGTCGTCACCGGTTTCGACGTCGCGGAGGGCGCCTTGGGCGACGCCCCCGACGGGACGGTGCGCGGTCGCCGGCTCGGCGACGCCCCGCCAGGCTCAGCCACCGTGCTCGACTTGCCGGCGCGCGCGCTGGCCGGCTGGTGCCCGCCCACACCGGGATGCGTGGACGGCGCGTTCCACGGCGTCCCCGGCACGGCGGCGCCCGTCGCCGCCCCGATGCCCAGCGCGCCGAGGAAGACCACGAGCAGCGCTCCTGCCAGCAGCCCGATCCGCCGGGCCAGCCGGTGCCGCCGCCCGGTCGCGTCCATGAACACCGGCGCCCCATCGGGCGCGGTGGCCCTGGGACCGTCCGGGAACACGCCGTCCGGAGGCAGGGCGGCCGTCGTGGACACGGCCCGCGTCAGGGGCACGGTGCGCAAGGGGGTCGCGGCATGGTCCGGGAACCCGGCGCCGCCCGGCGCAGCGCCGGATCCCTCGTCCGGGCCGTGCCGGTGTGCAGGCAAATCGCGGATCATGGCGTCCATCACTTCGCATCAGGGGACGACCGCCGCACGCGCTCCGGCGAGCGGCCGTTCAGAACGGTCAGCGCCGAGCACCTCGTACATGTCACACCACACCTGAATTGCCTGCACAATGACGCACGTGACGCGAGCGCGGCAGGAGGGTGCGGGCGGCGAGGACGACCTCGACCGCGCTCTTCGCGCGGCCCAGGAAGGGGACGAGGAGTCCTTCCGGGTGCTCTACCGCGACGTCCAGCCCCGGCTGATCCGCTTCGCCGGCGCGCTCGTCGGCGCGGACGCCGAGGACGTGACGTCCGAGGCGTGGCTGCAGATCGCCCGCGACCTGCCCACCTTCCGCGGCGACATCGACGGGTTCCGCGGCTGGACCGCCACGATCACCCGGCACCGCGCGCTGGACCACCTGCGCCGCCGGTCCCGCCGCCCGGCCACCGACGCGCCCGCCGAGGAGTTGCTCACGCTCGCGGCGCCCGCCGACACCGAGGCGCTGGCCCTCGACGGCATCGCCACCGAGGACGCGCTGCGGCTGATCGCCGGGCTGCCGCGCGACCAGGCCGAGGCGGTGCTGCTGCGCGTGGTGGTGGGACTGGACGCCAAGTCCGCGGGGAAGGTGCTCGGGAAGCGGCCGGGCGCGGTCCGCACCGCCGCCCACCGGGGCCTGCGCCGCCTGTCCGAGCGGCTCGCGGGGTCCGCCGCCGCGGTCTCCGGGACCGTTCCGGCGCCGCAGGCGGGCTCGCTGCCCGCCGCCCGAGGTGACAAAAGCGGCGGTACGGGCGCTGAAGGGGTGAGATGAGCGACCATCAGCGAGCCCGACGGCTCGATCAGCGCACCGCCGAGCGGCTGCTCGGCGGGGCTCCGGCGCGCCCCGCGAACGGCTCCGCGGGCGGCTCCGCCGACGGGCATGACGCTCTGCGCGCGGTGCTGTCGGCCGCCGCCGGTCCGCCGCGTCCGGGAGAGCTGGCCGGCGAGGACGCCGCGGCCGCCGCCTTCCGCGCCGCCCGGGCGCGTCCCGCGGCGCGCCGCTCGCGCCGGGCCGCCGTGCCCCGCTACGCGACGGTCAAGGTCGCCGTGGTCGCCGCCACGCTCGCGGCGTTCGGCGGGGGCGTGGCGGTCGCGGCGAGCACCGGGCACCTTCCGGGGCAGTCCCCGGCGCCCGCGCCGTCCCACCACCACGCGCCGAAGCAGCCGTGGCACCGCGGCGACCGGCTGCCGCAGTCGCCGTCGCCGTCCTCGTCCGTCGTCCCGCGCACGTCCCCGCCGCGGCATCCGAAGCCGAGCCCGTCCCCGAAGGGCACGCCCCAGCACGCCCGGACGACGCCTCCCGGCCAGGCCAACACCAGGTCCCCGAAGGCCAAGAAGACGCACCCGAGCAACGGGAACAGCGGAAGCAACGGCAACAACAGCAGCAGCAACAGCGGCAAGAGCGACGGGAACGGCGCGAACACGGCGCACAGCGGCAGGAAGGACCAGAGCCAGAGCCGGAGCGGCGGGAACGGTCCCCGCCAGCCCCGCCCGCACGCCCCGTAGTCCACATGATGAGAATCAATTACCAGAATGTGGACAGCACGCCCTAGTCTCGCGCCATGGTCACCGCAAGGACGCTCCCGTCCCCCTACCAGGTCGAGTACCAGGCGGGCCCGCACACCGGCCGCGCGGACACGGTCAAGGACGGCCGCGGCGGCGGCACCGCGCCGCGCCCGCACGAGCTGCTCGAAGCGGCCCTGGCCGCCTGCATCACGATGACCGCCCGCATGGCGCTGGACGAGCTGGGCCTCCCCGGCGTCTCCGTCACGGCGCGCGTCGACCTCGACCGGCAGGAGACGGCCACCCGCTTCCGCTACCGGCTGGCGTTCGACCCGGCCCCGCCCGCCGGCGTCCGCGAGACGGTCCTGCGCCGCGTGGAGCGCTCGCCGGTCCGGCGGACGCTGAGCAGGCCCCTGTCATTCGTGGCGGAGGGCGCCCTCGCCGGTGATTGACCGGTAGTAGCAGGTCGGGCGCGCGTCGCCCGACGCCGACTTGGTGTGGCAGGCGCCGCCGGTCGTCCGGTTGACCAGGTAGAGCAGCGAGTTCTGCTCGCAGTTGACGCGGACCTCGACCAGCTCCAGCACGTCGCCGGACGACGCGCCCTTGCGCCACAGCTCGTTGCGCGACGTCGACCACAGCACCGCGATCCGCTCGTCCAGCGTCGCCTTCAGCGCCTGCTCGTTGGCGTAGCCGATGAACAGGACGTCCTTGCTCGCGGCGTCCTGCAGCACGACCGGCACGACCTCCGAGCCGGTCGCCGCGACGGCGCGCAGCTTGCCGAAGTCGAGCGCGAGCCGCGTTCCCTCTTCGAGTTCGTTCACCACGCGATCCTCCCTGGGCCCCCGGTGCGACGGCAACCGACCGTCACCGTGCGCGTCGGCGCCGGCACGTATCGTCGCACGTCCGGGCCGTGCATCTGCGTAAACGGCGAATGCGCGGCGCCCGGCTTGTCACCACAGGCGATTGTGCGGCCGCATCGGCGGACCCATGCTGGCCGGAGCACTCACCTGAGGGAGCGATTCGATGACACGGGGCACTGTCCGGACGCGCGGTCCCATGCGACTCCTCGGCACCACCACCCTGCCCGGGGTCGCCCGGTCCGCCCCGGAGGCGCGCGCGTTCGTCCGCCGCGTCGCGCCGCACATCGACGCCGAGGCCCTCGCCGACATCGTGCTGTGCGTGGACGAGCTGGTCGCGAACGCGTGCGAGCACACCGCGTCGGGCCTGGGCGGCCGGGTGACCGTCATCGTCAGCGCCGCCGACGGAACGCTGCGCGTCACCGTCCTGGACGACGGCGGGACGGGCGGCGCGCCGTGCGTGCGCGAGGCCCCGTGCGGCGAGGACGGCCGCGGGCTGTGGCTCGTCGACGCCCTGTCCACCGCGTGGGGCTCGCACCGCGCCCTCGGCGGCACGGCGGTATGGGCCGAGTTCCACGCCCCCGCCGCCCCGCGCATCCGCTGCGATCAAGTCGGATGACACGGGCTCGTGGATGACGGCATCCTTTGACGGCCTTGCCGCCAGCCGTGGAGGTCCGTCATGCCGACGCTCGTCCTGTCGCCCCGCTACTCCGAGGACTCGAAGGTGCTGCGGCTCGCCGCCGGACGGGCCGGATGGAAGGCGGAACGCCTGGGCGGGTGGCGGGCGCCGGCGCGGCTGCGCGGCCAGGACGTGGCGCTCTACGGGGAGCCGACGTTCGTGGAGGTCATCGCGGCGCAGCTCGGCGTCGCGCTGATCGACGCGCCGCCCTCGTGGCTGCCCGGCCTGCCGGAACGACATCTCCGCCGAAATGTAGATATGTCGACATTGGCGGAGGTTCGTGAGTCGCTCGTCCGGCCGGTCTTCGTGAAGCCGGCGGACGGCCGCAAGGGCTTCGAGGGCCGGGTCTACGGCTCGCCCGCCGACCTCCCGGACGCGGCGCCCGGCGACACCCCCGTCCTCGTCGGCGAACCGGTCGAGTGGGAGGTCGAGTACCGCTGCCAGGTGCTGGACGGCGAGATCGTCGCGATGTCGCCGTACCTGCGGGACGGCGAGCTGGCGCTCACCGGCGACGGCCGCTGGGAGGCGCCCTGGGACGCGGAGGCCCGCGCCTACGCCGAAGTGCTCCTGGGCGAGGTTCCGCTGCCGCCCGCGATCGTCGTCGACGTCGGCCTGATCAAGGGACGCGGGTGGGCGGTCGTGGAGACGAACGCGGCCTGGGGCGCGGGCCTGTACGGGTGCGACCCGCAGGCCGTCCTGCGCGTGCTGGCCCGGGCGTGCGCGCCCGCGCCGTCCGACGGCGCATGGACGACCGCTCCCGTCCGGCTGGCCGACTGACAGGGAAGGGCGCGGATCCGAGGCGGATGCGGCCGGCTCGTCGACCAGTCGGGTGACAGATGCCCGGCCCGTAGGCCCGTTCTTAGCGTCGGGGCCATGGAAAGCACACCTCTACGCGTCGCCGTCATCACCGCCAGCACCCGCGAGGGACGCTTCGGCCCGACCGTCGCCCGCTGGTTCGCCGAGCAGGCGGCCCAGCGGGACGACCTCGTCCTGGACCTGGTGGACGTCGCGGACGCGCCGCCCCCCAGCCGCCTCGGCACGCCCGCCCCCGACGGCTTCGACGAGATCACCCGCACCCTGCAGGCGGCCGACGCCTTCACCGTCATCACCTGCGAGTACAACCACAGCTTCCCCGGGACGCTGAAGAACCTGATCGACACCCACTACTACGAATGGCGCGCCAAGCCGGTCGCGTTCGTGTCGTACGGCGGGGTGTCCGGCGGGCTGCGGTCCGTCGAGCATCTGCGCGGCGTCTTCGCCGAGCTGCACGCCGTCACGATGCGCGACACGGTCAGCTTCCACGCGCCGTGGAACTGGTTCGGCGAGGACGGGCGCCCCGTCGACGCCGAGGGCGCCGAGGCGGCGGCGAAGGGCATGCTCGACCAGCTCGCCTGGTGGGGCCACGCGCTGCGCGACGCCCGCGCGGCCCGGCCCTACGGCGGCTGACGTGGCGGCGACGACGCAGGCGCCGCCGGTGGCGGGGCGCGGTACGCGGCCGATGGCGGTCGCGCTGGTGCTGGTCCTCGGCTCGATCATGATCACGCTGGACCAGACCGTGGTGAACGTCGCGCTGAACCGGCTGTCGGCGGACTTCGGCGCGCCGCTCGGCACCGTCCAGTGGGTGGCGACCGCGTACGCGCTGGCGCTGGCCGCGGTGATCCCGTCCGCCGCGTGGGCGGTCGGGCGGTTCGGCGCGCGGCGGCTGTACCTGGCGGCGATCGCCGCGTTCGCGGCCGGGTCGGCGCTCGCCGGGCTGGCCTGGAACATCGAGTCGCTGATCGCGTTCCGCGCGGTGCAGGGGCTCAGCGGCGGCCTGGTGATGCCGGTCGGCATGACGATCCTGCTGCGCGCCGCCGGACCGGACCGGCTCGGCCGGCTGATGAGCACACTCGGGCTGGCCGTGCTGGTCGGCCCGCTCGCCGGGCCCGTCCTCGGCGGCTGGCTGATCGACGCGGTGTCGTGGCGGTGGATGTTCTTCGTCAACCTGCCGGTCGCGGCGGCGGTCGTGGCGCTCGCCGCGCGGGTCTTCCCCCGCGACGCCGCCGGGGCGCGCACCCCGCTGGACGTCCTCGGCCTGCTGATGCTGTCGCCCGGCCTCGCCGCCCTGCTGTACGGGGTGACGACCGGCGGCGACCGCGGCGACTTCGGCTCGGCCCGCGTGCTGGTCCCGCTGGCCGCCGGGGCGCTGCTGGTCGCCGGGTTCGTGCTGCGGGCGCTGACCGTCCGGCATCCGCTGATCGACCTGCGGCCGTTCCGCGACCGGACGTTCGCCGCCGCGACCGGGACCCTCGCGCTGTTCGCGACCGGCTACTTCGGGACGATGCTGCTGCTCCCCCTGTACCTCCAGGTGGTGCGCGGCGAGAGCGCGACGGTGGCGGGACTGCTCGGCATCCCGTTCGCGCTCGGCTCCGGGACGGCGATGCAGGTCGCCGGGCGGGTCGTGGACCGGGTCCCGCCGGGCCGGCTCGTGCCCGTGTCGATCACGACCGCGCTGGCCGGGTTCGGGCTGTTCACCGCCCAGCTGAGCGCGGACGCCCCGTACTGGGGGCTGTGCGCGGCGATGCTGATGATGGGCGCGGGCGGCGGCGCGACGATGATGCCGGCGATGACCGCGGCGACCCGCGGGATGGCGCACGAGCAGGCGCCCGCCGCGAGCACCACGGTGAACCTCGTCAACACCGCGTCCGGCGCGATCGGGACGGCGCTGGCGTCGGTGGTGCTGTCCACGCTGATGAGCGGCCTCGTCCCGGACGACCCGGACGGCGGCGGCGCGCTCCAGGCCGTGCACCGGCTGAGCCCACGGGCGCACGAGGCCGTCGCCGGGCCGCTGGCGGACGCGTTCCGGCACACGTACGCGTTCGCGCTCGTCCTCCTGGCCCTGGCGCTGGTCCCGGCGCTCCTCCTGCCGCGCCGCGCCCTGCGGAAGTGACGCGCCGAGGACCCCCACTCCGGTGTCCGGAACGGGGGTCCTGGGCGTGAGGGCCCGGAGGGCGCGGGGGCCTTGCGGGGCCTCGCGTCCCTATTTCGCGGGCGGGATGTTGTGGTTCAGGCGGAACAGGTTCGCCGGGTCGTAGTGCGCCTTCAGCTCGGCGAGCCGCCGGTACGTCTCCGGCTCGTACGCGGCCCGCACCTGCTCGGGCGTCGCGTTCGCGCCGAACAGGAAGTTCAGCACCTGCCCGCGCGACCGTGCGGCGAGCAGCCCGCCGAACCGGCCGTGCAGGGCGTCGACACCATTGGCGTCCGGGCCGAGCCTGGACAGCAGGCCGACCAGGTACCCGGCGTCCCGGTTGCCGACCGCGTTCGGCACGGCCGGCGGCTTCGCCATCGCCCCGCCGAGGTGCCGGACCTCCACGATCGCCCGGTCGGGCGCGCCCGGCCCGGTCAGGTCGAGCAGGTCGCGGACGAGATCGCCGTCCAGCGCGCCGACCGCGGCGTTCGTCGCCCTGTACGCCATGGGCACGGGCGGCTCGTTGTGGATGAGACCCGAGTCGGTGTACGGCATCTCGCCGGCCGTGTCGACCAGCCGCGGCCCGATCGCCCGCAGCGGCGCGATGAGCCGCTCGCCCTCCGCCGCGTCCCCCGTGTACGCGATCCGGACGTGGGCGACGTGGCGTCCGCGCAGCGGTTCGGGGAACGCCGGGACGCCGGGCACCGGCATCAGCGCGACCGACGAGGTCATCTCGTCCGGGACGGTCTCCGTCCACCGCCGCCAGGTGTCCATCACCTCGGGGATCAGGCCGTCGTCGAAGTACAGGCCGCCGCCGTACAGCCGCGCGACCGGCAGCAGCCCGATCTCCAGGCTCGTGACCACGCCGAAGTTGGCGCGGCCGCCGAGCAGCGCCCAGAACAGGTCCGGATCGCTCTCCGGCGTGACGTGCCGGAGCCGCGCGTCCGCGGTGACCGCGTCGATCGACCGGACATGGTCGGCCGCGAAGCCGTACCGCCGCGACATCAGGCCGATCCCGCCGCCGAGCGTGTAGGACACGGCGCCGACGCCGGGCGACGACCCGCTCAGCGGCGCCAGCCCGTGCGGGGCGGCCGCCGCGACGACCTGAGCCCACGGGACGCCGGCCTCGATCCGCGCCGTCCGGGCCGCCGGGTCGATCTCCACGCCGGTCATCGTCCGGGTGGCGATCAGCAGGCCGCCGCCGGCGGGGAGCGGGAGGCCGTGCCCGGTGTTCTGCACGGCGACCGGCATGCCCCGTTCGGCGGCGTGCTCGACGGCGGCGCGCACGTCGCCGGCGTCCTCGGCCACCACGATCGCCTCGGGACGGTGCGGGTCGGCGGTCTGGAAGCCGGTCCGCTCCGCGTCGTAGCCGTCGTCGCCCGGCGCGAGCACCGCGCCCCGCACCGTCCCGTACGCGCTCATCGTGGCCCCTCTCAGGTCGCTCCCCGCCGCTCACCGTCCATCCTGGTCATCGGGTTTCCATACGTCAAAGAGATGGATCTTCTGACATCAAGCAGGATTGCTTATAACTCAGAGTTCCTTGAGGAAGCCCGAGTCGACCACCACGTCCGCGCCCGTCGTGCTCGCCGAGCGCGGCGAGGCCAGCAGCGCCACCGCGTCCGCGACCTCCTGCGGCTCGGCCATCCGGCCGGTCGTGAGGCTCATCATCTCCGCCGCGCCGCCGTTCAGCACCGCGTCCCGGTCCGAGCCGGTGGCCTGCGCGATCACGTCGGCCGCGCCGCCCTCCTCGGTCCACCAGGCCGTCCGGACCGGGCCCGGGGACACGGTGTTGACCCGGACGCCCTGCGGCCCGAACTCCTCCGAGAGGCCCTTCGCCAGGTTGTTCAGCGCCGCCTTCGCCGCGTTGTAGTCGAAGTTCATCGGCCCCGGGCGCCGCCCGTTCACCGACGACACGTTGACGATCGCCGCCGCGTCGCTCTCCAGCAGGTGCGGCAGCGCCGCCCGGACCGCCCGGACCACGGCGAGCACGTTGAACTCGAACACCTCGCGCCAGTCGTCGTCGGTCAGCGTGCCGAACCCGAACCGGGGCATGACCGCGCCGGGCGGCGGGCCGCCCGCGTTGTTGACCAGGACGTCCAGCCGGCCGAACGCCTCCACGGCCCGCTCGACGGCGAGGCCGGGCGCGGCCGGGTCCATCAGGTCGGCGGCCACGTGCACCAGGTCCGGCCCGGCGAGCGCGTCGAGCTCCGGGCCGGGCTTGCGGGAGACGGCGACCACGCGGGCGCCCTCGTCCAGCAGCGTCCGCACGATCGCCAGCCCGATGCCCTTCGAGGCGCCGGTGACGACCGCGACCCGTCCGGTGAGGCGCAGGTCCATGAGGTTTCCCTTCGTCGGTGCGCACGCCCCGTCCGGGCGTGCGGCACCCCATGAACCCCGCCTCGCCGATCACGGTTGCAGCCGCGGCTACCCGCCTTCGGCGCTGCGGCGCGCGCGCAGGGCACGGACACGTCCGCGGCTGGCGCACGACGGCGACGGGCACCAGCGGCGCCGGTCCGCGGGATCGGCGAACACGCCGCGGCAGTCGTCCTCGGGGCAGACCTTCAGGAACGCCCGCTCCGGTCCGGTCAGCTGGTCGACGGCCTGGCGGGCGATCCGGGCGAGCGCGGCGTCGCCGTCGGCCGGCGCGGCCCGGACGAGCCGCCCGTCCACGGCGAGCACGACGGGATCCGCGACCGTGTCCAGGAAGCCGGCGAGCTCCTGGACGTCGCCGTCCGCCGGGGCCTCGCCGTCGACGGCCGCCAGCGCGATCGGGCGCAGCACCTCGCGCAGCCGGCGGGCCCGTTCGAGCTCGGCCGCCCCTACAGGACGGACCGGGGCCAGCTCGCAGGCTTCGAGCCAGTGCGCGAACCGCGGCACGTCGGGGATGCGCTCGACCGGCCGCGCGCCGAACGCCCTGCCCCTCGTGGCCAGCAGGTTCAGCCAGGTCGCGCCGCAGTCGAGCCGGAACGCCGCCGGATCGTTCGTTGCCATGGCCCGATTGTAACGCCCTGACCGTTACGCTAACGTGTAACGCCCAACCCGTTACAAGGAGCGCCCGTGGACCTCACCGAAGCCACCCTCGACCGCGCCGAAGGCCACCGCCTGCTGGACGTCCTGCAGGACGAGACCACCCGGCAGGCCACGTTCCCCGCGCTGGAGGACCTCGCGCCGGGCTTCGCCGACTGGGTCGTCACCAGCCTGTTCGGCGGCACCTACCAGCGCCCCGGCCTGTCGCTGCGCGACCGCCAGCTGCTCAACCTCGCCGCGCTGACCGCGCTCGGCGGCGTCGACCCGCAGCTCACCGGGCACGTCCGGACGTGCCGGCGGCTCGGCATGACCCGCGAGGAGATCATCGAGACGTTCGTCCACCTCGCGCCCTACGTCGGCGTGCCGAAGGCGCTCGCCGGCCTGCGCGTCGCCGCCGCGGCCCTGGCCGACGCCCGATGAGGGTCCGGACCGTCCTCGGCGACGTCGACCCCGCCGACCTGGGCGTCTGCGACTCCCATGACCACCTGTTCCTCCGCACGCCGCGGCTGCCCGGCCAGGAGCTCGACGACCCGGCCCGCGCCGCCGCCCGTCTCCGGACCTTCGCGGGCCTCGGCGGCCGGACGATCGCCCATTGGACCCCCTACGGCCTCGGCCGCCGCGAGCGGGACCTGGCCGATCTGTCCGCCGCCACCGGCGTCCACATCATCGCCGCGACCGGCCTCCACCAGGCCGTCCACTACGACCCGGACCTCCTCGCCCGGATCCGTCCTGGCCTCGCCGCGCTCTTCCACCGCGAGCTCACCGACGGCCCCGCCGGGATGATCAAGGTGGCGGGCGGCTTCCACGGCCTCGACGAGCACGCCCGGCACACCATGACCGCCGCCGCCGAGGCGTCCGGTGCCACGGGCGCCCCCATCGGCGTCCACCTGGAGGAGGGGACCGCGGCCCTCGACGTCCTCGACCTGCTCTGCGGATCCCTCGGCGTCCCGCCGGACCGGGTGATCCTCAGCCATCTCGACCGCTCGCCCGACCCCTGGATCCACCGCCGGGCCGCCGAGGCGGGCGCCTACCTGTGCTTCGAGGGCCCGTCCCGCGCGCACCACGCGACCGACTGGCGGCTGTTCGACTCCCTGGCGGCCCTCGTCGAGGCCGGTCACACCGACCGCGTGCTCATGGGCGGCGACACCACGACGCCCGACGCCCCCGGCATGCCGCACCTGCTCCGCGTCCTCCGCCCCCGGGTCGAGGCCCAGCTCGGCCAGGACGCCGCCACCGCCATTTTCGAGACGAACCCGGCCCGGGCGTTCGCTGTTCAGCGGTAGGCGCGGAAGAAGGCGGTGATGTCGTCCGCGAGCAGCTCCGGCTCCTCGTGGGCGGCGAAATGCCCGCCGCGCGGCATGGCCGTGTACCTGGTCACGTTGTAGATCCGCTCGGCCCAGCTGCGGGGCGGATGGGTGAGGTCGGCGGGGAACAGGGCGACGGCCGTCGGGACGTCCACGCGCTCCACCCGCCGCGTCAGGCCCGAGGCGTACTCGTAGTAGGGCCGGAACGACGTCGAGATCGTCCCGGTGAACCAGTAGAGCGACGCCTGGGTCAGCAGGAAGTCGTCGCTGAACCGCGACGACAGGTCGCCGCCCGAGTCGCTCCACGCGCGGTACTTCTCCACGATCCAGGCGAGCAGACCCACGGGCGAATCGGCGAGCCCGTAGCTCAACGTCAGCGGGCGGGTGCTCTGCTCGTGCTGGTACCCGCCCTCCTGCGCGCTCCACGCGGCGACGGAGTCCAGGTACGCCTGCTCCTCGGGCGTGACGTCGCCGTAGGCGGCGGGGCTCGCGACCGCCATCAGGTGGATGCCCGCCAGCGCCTCCGGGTGCGCCTCCGCCAGCCGCGAGGTGATGCCGGCGCCGAGGTCGCCGCCGTGCGCCGCGTACCGCTCGAAGCCTAGCTCGCCGCGCATCAGCCGGTGCCACAGCTCGTGCGTCTGCTCCCGGTCCAGCGTCGGCCGCTGCGGCGAGAACCCGAACCCCGGCAGCGACGGGACGATCACCGTGAACGCGTCGGCGGCGTCCCCGCCGAACCGCGACGGCGCCGCGAGCCGCTCCGCGAGGCCGGTCATTTCGAGGAACGAGCTGGGCCATCCGTTCGTCAGCACGATCGGCAGCGCGCCGGGACGCTCGCCGTCGTACCGCAGGTAATGGACGGGGGTCCCGTCGATGTCCGCGAAGTGCGAGGGCAGGGCGTTGATGGCGGCCTCGTGCGCCCGCCAGTCGTAGCCGCGCGCCCAGTAGGCGACGAGGCGCCGCAGCTCACCGGCGTCGGTACCGGCCTCCCACGCGGCGGCGGGCCAGGCGGCCGGCCACCGCGTCCGCTCCAGCCGCGCGCGCAGCTCGTCCAGGTCGGTGTCGGAGATCTCGATCACGCCGCTCAAGGGAACCCCTCTCCTCGCGCCGGTCCCGCCGGCGCGCCGATGTCACAGGTGGATCAGGCCCGCGTCGGTCGGGCGGAAGCCGCAGGCGTCGAAGTAGAAGCGTCGCAGCTCGGGATCGAAGTCGACATGGAGCCATTCGCAGCCCGCGGCTCGCGCGTGCTCCACCGCGAGCCGCACGACCGCCGTGCCGATGCCGCGGTGCTGGTATGAGCCGCGCGTCTTCGTGTCGATCAGGAAGGCGTGGTCGCCGCCGTCCCACGCCACGTTGACGAAGCCGACGAGGGTCCCGGCGGCGTCCCGCGCGCTCACCCAGCCGAGGCTGTACCGCTGGATCCGGTCCCACCAGCCGGCGACGGCGCGGCCGCCGTGCGACCGGACGAGGCCGACCATCTCGTCATCGGTGATCGGAGCGCGCCAGGCGTAGGTGATCTCCTCGGCGGTGGTCATCGCTCGGTGTCCCCCAGGATCCGGACGAGGCGGACGAGCGCGGCGCGCTGCCCGGCCGGGTCGTCGTCGAGGCCGGGCATCAGCATGCGGCGCAGCTGCGGGGTGGCGAACCACCAGCCGGCCAGGACGATCACCGCGTACAGCAGCTCCTGGGGGGCGAGCCGGGTGTCCAGGTTCCCCGCGGCCTGCGCCTTGGCGAGGGCGGCGATCTTCTCGGCGTAGTGCGCGGTCCGCTCGGCCTCGGCCGCGACGGGCTCGCCCTCGGCGGTGTGGAGGCCCTCCCAGTGCAGCAGCCGGACGAAGTGCGGGTGCTCGCGGTGGTAGTCGAAGACCCGGCCGGCGTACTCGCCCAGGTCGGCGGCGACCCGCTCGTCCAGCGGGACGGCCTCGGCCAGGCGCTCCAGCTCCGTGGTCAGCACGATCGCGAACATCTCCCGCTTGTTGCCGAAGTGGGAGTAGATCCGCTCCTTGTTCACCCCGGCGGTGGCGGCGATCCGGTCCATCCGCGCCGCCTCGGGCCCGTGGGCGGCGAACTCGCCGACCGCGGCGTCGAGGATGAGCCGCCTGGTCTTCTCGGTGTCCCATGCCATGGCGACGAGCCTACGCCCAAATTCCAACCCGTGGGTTGGAATTTGGACGCGGCCGTGGCAAACTCCAACTCACGAGTTGGAGTTTCCCGGAACGCAAGGAGACGGCATGTCCCCCCTCAGCACCGCACCGATCCGCCCCGCGGCCCCCGCCCCCTCGGTCCACGTGCGCGCCGCCTTCACCTGGCTGGCCGTCTACTTCATGATCATGGCCACGCAGATCCTGCTAGGGCCACTGCTGGGCGCGCTGTCGCTGCCGGTCCGCACGCTCGTGGTGACCGGCGTGGTCGTGCCGACCGTCGTGTACGTGCTCGTCCCGGCGATCCTGCGGGCGTACGCCGCGCTGCGCCGCCGCACCCGGTGACGGGAGCTACGCGCCGGTCAGGGCGTCGGCGGCCATCACGCTCCCGCGGGACGTCCAGTCCCAGTCGCCGAGCGTGGTGCGCATCAGGCGGGCTGCGGCCGACAGGTGGCTGCCCGCGCCCCAGTACAGGGTGACCGTGCGGCGGCAGTCGGCACCTTCGACCGCGATCCACGCGACGGGCGCCGTCGCGGCCGAGCGCCGGGCGAGGTCCGGGACGAGGCCGATGCCGAGCCCCGCGATGATCAGCTGGGCGATGGCGCTCGCCTCGTCCCCCTCGCACACGATCTTCGGGGTGAGGTCGCGGGCCGCGAACAGCCGGTCCAGGAGCCGCCGCTGCCAGTGCCCCTTGTGGGCGGCGATGAAGGGCTGGCCGGCGAGCTCGTCGACGGTCACGGAGGCGCGGCCCGCGAGCGGGTGGTCCGGCGGCGTGGCCAGCCACACCGCCTCGTCGAGCAGCTTGAGCGATTCCAGGCCGTCGGCGCGGAGCGGCTGCGAGGCCACGCAGAGGTCGACGTCCTGGGCCAGCAGGGCGCGCGCCATGTCCGCCGCCGGCATCTGGTGGAGCTCGACCTCGACGTGGGGATGCGCGCGCTTGTACGCGGCGAGCGGCCCGGTGAAGGTGAGGAACGTCTCCGACGCCAGCCGGACGGTGCCGAAGCCCGCGCCGGCGGCCTCGGCGACGGCCCGCCGGCCCGCGTCGAGCTCACCTAGGGCCCGTTCGACGTGACCGCGGAACAGCTTGCCGGCGTCGTTCAGCCGGAGCCGCCCGGCCCGGTCGAACAGCGGGGTGCCGAGTTCGCCCTCCAGCCGCGCGATGGTGCGGCTCAGCGACGGCTGCGCGACGCGGAGCTCGTCCGCCGCGCGGCTGAGGTGCTCCAGGCGCGCCACCACGAGGAACTGCCTGAGCATGTGGAGATCCACGGCCCTCCCGTCATGCCTCACGGATCATAGCGTCATAGCGATATTGATCTTAGACAGGATAACTCGTCGGTCATAGCGTCGTGCTGATCGCGCATCGAGAGAGCGAGGAGGCGCGCCATGGTCACCGCGGCCGACGAGTTTCCCCCGGCCGTCCCGGCCCGGTCCGGGACCGCACAACGGACGAGACCGTCCGCATGGGCCTTCCGGGCCGTCGTCAGCGCGCACGTGGTCGCGATCTTCGGGCAGCCGGTGTTCGCCGGGGTGTTCCTGAGCGGCGACTACGACGGCCTGCGCCTGCACGAGGCGGGCGCCAACGTCACCACGTCCCTCGGCTACGTCCAGCTGATCGCGGCGGTCGCCGTGTGGGTCAGGCTGCGGCGGGCGGGGCCGTTCCTCGCGACGCTGGCCCTGGTCGCGGCCGAGACCGTCCAGTACTTCGCCGGCATGGGCGGCGCGCTGTGGCTGCACCTCCCGCTGGGCGTCGCGACCATCGCCGCGCTCGTCGTGCAGTTCGTCGACGTGTGGCGCCGGCCGCTCGAACGGCGGCCGCTCGGACGGCGGCCGGAGGACCGGCGCGAGCGGCCGCGGATCACGGCGGCGGCCGAGCGGCAGGAGACCGGCGATGAGTGAGCACGAGACCGACCGACCGGACACCGACTGGGGCGACCGCGCCCGCGGCCTGGCCAGGCGGCATGTCCTGAGCATCGGCGGCGCGCTCGGGCTCGTGGCCTTCACCGGCCTGACCACCGCGCACGCGCTGGCCCGCCGCCCGCCGCGCACCGGCGCCGAACTGCGCAGCGAGGTGCCGCTGCCGCCGCCGTTCCAGGCGCCGCTGCCGATCCCGCCCGTCCTGAAGCCGGTCGGCACGGCGGGCGGCATCGACCGGTACGAGATCACCCAGCAGGAGGCGAAGGCGGAGATCCTGCCCGGGGTGCGGACGCCGCTCTGGACGTACGAGGGCGTCTTCCCCGGGCCGACGATCGAGTCGCGGCGCGGCCGTCCCGTCACCGTCCGGCACCGCAATGAGCTGCCCGTGCCGACCGTCGTCCACCTGCACGGCGGGCGGACACCGGCGGCGTCCGACGGCTATCCGACCGACCTCGTCCTGCCGGACGGCTGGCCGAACACCGCGCAGGGCATGCGGGGCGGCCACCACGGCATGGGCGGGATGCACGGTATGAGCGGGATGCACGGTATGAGCGGGATGCGCGACCCCCAGGCGGTGGAGACCCGGCTCACGCGCGACTACACGTTCCCGCTGGACCAGCGGCCGACGCTGCTCTGGTACCACGACCACCGCATGGACTTCACCGCCCCCGCGATCTGGCGGGGCCTCGCCGGGCTGCACATCGTCCGCGACGACGCCGAGGAGGCGCTCGGCCTCCCCTCAGGGCACCGCGAGCTGCCGCTCATGATCGCCGACCGGGCGTTCGACGCGGACGGCGCCCTCGCCTACCCCGCGCTCGACCCCTCGCTGCGCGATCGGCCGGGCGTCCAGGAGCCCTACCTCGCGGGCGTCCTCGGCGACGTGATCCTGGTCAACGGCGCACCGTGGCCCGTGCACGAGGTCGACGCCGCCCGGTACCGGCTGCGCGTCCTGAACGCCTCGAACGCCCGGCACTACGAGCTGGAGGCGGTCACCGACGACGGGCGCCGCCTCGACCTCGTCCAGGTCGGCGCCGACCAGGGCCTGCTCGCGGCGCCGGTCGCCCACCGGACGCTGCCGATCGCGCCCGCCGAGCGCTACGACCTGGTCATCGACTTCTCGGACGTCCCGGTCGGCGCCCGCGTCCGGATCGCCAACCGGCTGGGCTCCGGCCGGACGCGCGACGTCATGGCGTTCCGGGTCGCGCGCAAGGCCCGGGACGGCGGCCGCGTCCCGCGCGTGCTGTCCACCGACCTGCCGTCCTGGCGCCGGTCCGACGCCGTCCGGGTCCGGGACTTCTCGTTCCGCGCCGGGCGCATGGACGGCGGCCACGGCTGGCTGATCGGCGGGAAGGCGTTCGACCCGGCGCGCACCGACGTCACCGTCCGGCTCGGCGACATCGAGGTGTGGCGGCTGGTCGCCGACGTCCACCACCCCGTCCACCTGCACCTGGCCGGCTTCCAGGTGCTGTCGCGCGGGGGCCGGCGGCCGCTGCCCCGCGACGCCGGGCTCAAGGACACCGTGGCGCTGAGGCCCGGCGAGGCCGTCGAGATCATCGCGCGTTTCGACGGCTACCGCGGCCGCTACCTCTTCCACTGCCACAACGCCGAGCACGAGGACATGGGGATGATGGCCAACCTCGACGTCGTCTGACGCCTCACCCGTCGCGGCGGCGGCGCTTGGCGTCGACGTTGCCGGTCAGGGCGGCGAGGAGGGCGGGCAGCTCCGCCACGGTCGCGGCGGGCAGCCCGGCCACGGTCTCCTCCGCGAGGTCGCACCAGAGCCGCTTGACCCGCTCGGTCACGGCGCGGCCGGCGTCGGTGAGCTCGACGACGGTGGCGCGCTGGTCGCCGGGCGCGGGGGCGCGGCGGATGTGGCCGGCGGCTTCGAGCTTGCGGGCCATGAGCGTGACGCTGGGCCGCTCGACGCCGAGCGCCTCGCTGAGCTTCGCCTGGATCACCGGGCCGGTCCGGGCGAGTTCGAGCAGCAGCGCCTCCTGGCCGGGATGCAGGCCGAGCGGGGCCAGCAGCTCGGCGGTCCTGGCCCGGTGGCGCAGGCTCAGCAGGCGGATCGCCTGGTTGAGGGCGTCGGCTCGGTCGAACTCCACGGGCGCTCCTTGACAGGTTGGTTATGCGGATAACTATTATGCAGATAACGTTATCCGCATAACCAATTCTAGCCAAGGAGCCGTCATGACCGCGAAGAGCGCCGTCACCCGCGGCAGCACGAGCGAGACCCCGCCCGGCAGCGGCACGAGACCCGCCTGGCTCGTCCTGGCGCTGGCGTGCGCCTGCCAGTTCATGGTGATCCTGGACTCGTCCATCGTGAACGTCGCCCTGCCGTCGGTCGACCGCGACCTCGGCTTCTCGCCCGCCGGACTGGCCTGGGTGGTCAACGGCTACCTGCTCGCCTTCGCCGGGTTCATGCTGCTCGGCGGGCGCGCCGCCGACGTGTTCGGCCACCGCCGCACGCTCGCCGCCGGACTGCTGCTGTTCTCGGCGTCGAGCCTGGCCGGCGGGCTGGCGACGGTCCCCGCAGTCCTCGTGGCGGCCCGCGTCGCGCAGGGCTTGGGAGCCGCCCTGCTGGCCCCCGCGACGCTGGCCGTGAACAACACCGGCTTCGCCGGGGGCCGCGTGCGCGCCCGCGCGGTCGGCCCCTGGTCCGCCGCCGCCGGCGTGGGCGCCACGGCGCCGGCCGTCCCGC
>NZ_JBEYYT010000037.1:0-40842 GCF_040645715.1 Spirillospora sp. NPDC046719
CACGGCCTCCTGCGCGGTGGGGCGCGGGGTGTCGGCGATGCCGATGAAGCCGAGCAGCGCGATGCTGACCGCCGCCGGTCCGATGGGCGCCGACGCCGCGCGTGCCGCCGGGCTCGCGCCCACGGTCGTCTACGAGCCCGGCGACCCGACCACCGCCGCCGACACGCGGGCGGCCGCCGCCGCGCTCGCCCCGCGCGTGGACCTGCTGCTGTTCGCGGGCGGCGACGGCACCGCCCGCGACGTGCTCGACGCGCTCGGCGACTTGGGGGGCGGCGCGGTTCCGGGGCCGGTGCTCGGTGTCCCGACCGGGGTGAAGATGCACTCGGCCGTGTTCGCCGTCCATCCGCGGGCCGCCGGCGAGGTCGCCGCGCTGTTCGCCGCGGGCGCCGGGACGCGCCCCGCCGAGGTCATGGACCTGGACGAGGACGCGGTGCGCGACGGCCGGGTCTCGGCCCGGCTCCACGGCCACATGGCGGTGCCGGACGTCCCGGTCCGCGTGCAGCAGCGCAAGATGGGCAGCTCGATCACGTCCCCGTCGTCGGTCGCGGGCATCGCCGCCGAGCTCGCGGACCGGGCCGGGCCGTCCGAGCCGCTCGTCCTCGGGCCGGGCGGCACCATGCGGGCGGTGGCCGCCGCGCTCGGCGCCGACGTGCCGGTGATGGGCGTCAATGTGCTGCGCGACCGGCGCGCCGTCGCCGTGGACGTGGCGTCCGGCCCGCTGGAGAAACTGGTCCGGTCGGCGCCGGCGTGGCTGGCGGTGACCCCGATCGGCGGGCAGGGGTTCCTGCTCGGCCGCGGCAACCAGCAGATCTCCCCGGACGTCGTGCGCGCCGTCGGGCGCGACCGGCTGATCGTCGTCGCGACCGAGGCGAAGCTCGCGGGCCTCGGCGGCCGCCCGCTGCTCGTCGACACCGGCGACGAGGCCCTCGACGCCGAACTGCGCGGGCACGTGCCCGTCCTGACCGGGCACGGCCGCGCCGCCATGTACCCCGTCCACTGACCTCACGACCCCGTCCACTGATCTCACGAGAAGGAGAAGCGGTTGATCACTCTGGAGGGCAAGCGCGCCGTGCTGACCGGCGCCGCGTCCGGCATCGGGCGGGCCACCGCCGAACTGATGGCCGGGCTCGGCGCCGCCGTCGTCCTCGCCGACGTCGACGAGGCGGGAGCCGAGGTCGCGGCGGGCATCGAGAAGGCGGGCGGGCGCGCCGCGTTCGTCCGCGCGGACGTGTCCCGGGCGGACGACTGCGCCCGCGCCGTCGCGGCCGCGCAGGACCGGTTCGGCGGCCTCGACGTGCTGTTCAACAACGCCGGGATCATCCGCCGCACCACCGTCACGGAGATCACCGAGGACGACTGGGACCTCGTGATGGCGGTCAACGTCCGGTCGGTGATGCTGATGAGCCGGTACGCCGTTCCGCTGCTGGAGGCGGCGGGCGGCGGCAGTATCATCAACACCGGCTCGGGCTGGGGCATCCAGGGCGGCGCGCGGGCGGTGTCGTACTGCGCGTCCAAGGGCGCGGTGGTGAACATGACCCGGGCGATGGCGATCGACCACGGCGCGAGCGGGATCAGGGTCAACTGCGTGTGTCCGGGGGACACGGCCACCGGCATGCTCGCCGAGGAGGCCCGCCAGCTCGGGGAGCCGGCCGAGGCGTTCTACGCCGGCGCGGCCGACCGGCCGCTCGGCCGGATCGGGCAGCCGGCCGACATCGCGCGGACGGTGGCGTTCCTGGCCAGCGACGCGGCCGCGTTCGTGAGCGGTGCGGTGATCCCGGTCGACGGCGCCGGGACGGCGTGACGACGATGCGGCCGCCGGCCGTCTGGAGAGGGTGACGCGAGCATGGCGATCGAACGGCGCCCGCTGCGCGAGCAGATCAAGGACGAGATCCTGGAACGGCTCGGCCGCGGCGAGTTCGCGCCCGACCAGCCGATCAACGAGATGGCGCTCGCCGCGGAGCTGGGGGTCAGCCGCACCCCGCTGCGCGAGGCCCTGATCGGGCTGGAGCGCGAAGGGATCATCGTCAGCGAGCGGGGCAAGGGGTTCCGGTTCGCGCCGATGAGCCCCCGCGAGTTCCACGACCTGACCACGATCGTCGCGGCGCTGGAGTCGCTGGCGCTGGAGCTGACCGATCCCGGGGATCTGCGCTCGGTGGCGCCGCGGCTGCTGGAGGAGGCGCGGGCGTTCTCGGTGCCGGAGGCGGAGTACGAGGTCATCGAGCGCTACGACGACGCCTGGCACGACCTGATGCTGTCGGGCTGCCCGAACGAGCGGCTCATGGACCTCATCACCTCGCTGAAGCTGACGATGCACCGGTACGAGCGGGTCGTGGTGGGCGACCGCGAGGTCCTCGAACGGTCCGCGGAGGAGCACGAGCGGATCGCCGAGCGGCTGGTCGCGGGCGACGTGCCCGGGGCCGTCGAGGCGCTGAAGGCCAACTGGATGAGCGGGAAGGACCGGATCATCAAGCGCCTGGAGGCGTGACGGCCCGCCGGTCCGGGCCGCGGTGCATCAGTTCCGCGGCACGGGGAACGGTTCCCGGTCGTGAGCGACGCCATCCTGGAGTACCTGCGCGGCCTGATGTCGTCGCCGTGGATCTACGTGGCGCTGTTCGGGCTGTCGATGGTCGACGCCTTCATCCCGGTCTTCCCCAGCGAGTCGCTGGTGGTGACCGCGGGCGTGTTCGCCCACCACGGCAAGCCGTGGCTGCCGCTGGTGATCGTCACCGCGTGGGCGGGCGCGTTCTGCGGCGACCACGTCTCCTACTTCATCGGCCGCTACGCGGGCGGCTGGCTGGAGCGGGTCTGGCTGCGTCCCGGCAGCCGCCGCCGCAAGGCCTACGACCAGGCCGGGAAGCTCCTCGACAAGCGCGGCGGCCTCATCCTGCTCATCGCCCGCTACATCCCCGGCGGGCGGACGGCCGCGACCCTCGTGATGGGCGCCGTCGCCTACCCGCTGCGCTCGTTCTCGCTGTTCGACGCGCTCGCCACCGGCCTGTGGGCCACGTACTCCACGATGATCGGCTACCTGGGCGGGGCGGCTTTCCAGAACGACCCGTTCAAGGGCCTGCTGCTCGGCCTCGGCATCGCCATCGGCGTGTCGGTCCTGGTCGAGGCCGGACGCTGGCTGTGGCAGCGGTTCGGGCCGTCCGGGCATGACGGCGGGTCCCGGCGGGACGCGGACGAGGCGGCGGACCGCCGGTCCCGCTGACGCCGGCCCGGCCGTGCGGGCGCGTCAGCGGGGGTAGCGCGTCCCCCGCCGGCGGCCCATCCGGATCCCGCTCAGCACCAGGCTGACCAGGAACACCACCACGCCGATGATCAGCAGGTAGAACAGGCCCTTCACGACCACCCCGACGATGCCGAGCGCGATCGCGACGATGAGCAGCAGCAGGAACAGGACCATGGCGCTCTCCCCCCTCGGCCCGCGCGTCCCCCGGCTCGGGGGGCGGTCAGCGGCGGCCCAGCCGGCGCTCGGTCGGCGCCGCCCCGTACGGCAGGTCGTAGTACTCGAAGACGGCCTGCTCCTCGCTCGCGGGCAGCTCGCCGTCGGTGCCGATCGAGGGCGCGCCCTTCACTTCCTTCTTGTCGTGGGCGAGCCGCAGGTGCCCCGGCCCCACGGCGGCCCCGGCGAGCGGCGCGAACACCAGCCGCTGCCGGGTCGGCAGCCCCACCTTGACGGTGGCGAAGGACGGCTGGTCGGTGGCGGTGTCGACGTACACCGCCTCCAGCTCCCCGATCCGGCTCCCCGACGGGTCGACCACGTCGTGCCCCCGCCACTCCCGTATGTCCTCTATGGCGAACATGTCACACACCCAGACATCAAGTCGTTCTTCCCCTTAATCCACATCTACCCAGTTCAGAGCGGATATCTCGGTGCCGCGCGGCGGCGGGCTCACCAGGGGCTCAGGACGAGCTCGGCAGCGGGAAGGGGGCGCCGTCGAGCCGGAGCGCCCAGACGGCCTTCGTCGTGGCGAGGCCGTTGGTCAACGAGTCGGCCCGCAGGGCGGCGACCACGATCTGGGCGTGGGCCGGGGCGGCCGACGCCTGCAGCTCCAGGTGGACGGTCGCCGCGCCGCGCGCGGGAATCTCCATGATCTTGTCGGAGACGGCCTCGAAGGACCGGCAGTTGTAGTCCGCCACGACGAACGGGTCCTCGGGCGTCGCGTCCGGGTCCTGCCGGCCGTCGGCCCGGGCGAGGGCGAATTCCAGGGCCGGGGTCGTGCTCCGGTCGGAGTCCTCGGTCCAGCCGGTCGGGTCGTCGTTGTGGATGGTCAGCGTGATCGGGTACACGGTGGCGGTCCGCATCCGGCCGCAGCCGGTGTGCCGGGTCGGCTTGCCGATGGTCATCGTCATGCGGGCGTGCACCGCGTCGTTCTCGCCCTCGGCGGGGAGCGCGAACGTGTGGGAGGCGCTCCTGGCGCCGTCGCCGCCGGAGGACGCCAAGGCGGCGGCGCCGAGCCCCGCCGCCGTCGTCACGAGGGCCGCGGCTCCCGCGAACAGGCCCAGGCGGAGCCGCCGCGTCCCGCCCCGCCCCGCGCCGCCCGTGCCGGGCGGAAGGTTCACGTTGTGCATGGTCACGTTGTACGGTCCGGGACGATCACCGGGCCAGGCCCGCGCCGTCCCCGGTTTCGGGGACAGGGCGGTCAGCGCTGGTCAGCGGCGTCCCGGCCGGGCTCCGGCAGCGGGACGCGCAGCTCCACGCAGGTGCCCGCGCCGGGCGCCGCGTCCACCCGGACGGTGCCGCCGACGTCCGCCACGCGCCCCTCGACCGAGCGGGACAGCCCGAGGCGCCGGGGCCGGGCGGCGGGGTCGAACCCGCGGCCCTGGTCGACGACGGTCACCACGACCGCGCCGTCCTCCACGGCGGCTCCCAGCACGGCCCGGTCCGTCCCGGCGTGCTTGATCACGTTGGTCAGGGCCTCGTGGCAGGCGTCGAGCAGCGCGCCCGCCACCACGTCCGGGACGCCCGACAGGTCGTCGTGCGGAGGCGGCGGGAACCGCACCGCCACCCGCAGCCCGTCGCGGGCGCGGTCGCGCGCGAGCGCCTGGAGGCCCGACGCCAGGTCGGGGACGTCGCCGTCCGGCACGGCGCCGCCCCGCTCCACGAGCCAGCGCAGCCAGGCCGCCTCGGCCCGCACCTGGTCGCGCATCCAGGCGTCGGCGACCCACGTCCCGCCGCCGAGGGTCTCCAGCGTCTGCAGGACGCGGTCGTGCAGCATCCGCGACTGGCGCTCCCGTTCCGCCTCGACGGCCCGCCGCCGCGCCAGCTCCAGCGCCGCCGCGCGGGAGGCGTCCAGCTCGGAGGCCATCCGGCGCAGCTGCCGCGCGACGAACCACACGACGGGCGCGATGCCGAGGTAGCTGGCGGCGTTCGGCACGGCGTTCCACAGCGGCTGCCCGCTGGACAGGTGGTCGGCGGCCCCGTAGACCAGCGCGAGCGTCGCGGCGCCCGCCGCGACCTGCCAGGCGCGCGGGAACAGCAGGCCGAGCGCGCACGACCCGACCAGCGTGTACGGGTAGGCGAAGAACCCCCAGGTGTGGACGTCGGCGCCGGCGACCAGCGCCGCGTTGGCCGCGAGCGCGGCGCAGCCCGCCGCCAGGTCCGCCCAGCCCGCCCGCGGATCGGGCCCGCCCCGCCGCAGCGCCCACCCGGCGAGCAGCATCGACTCCGCGAACATCGCGGCCGCCAGGACGACGGCGAGGCCGAGCAGCTGCCCGCCGCCCGCGCCGGTGCCCAGCGCCACCGCGACGTTGAGCAGGGCCGCCAGCCGGGTGGCGAGCAGCGCCCACGCCTCCATCCGCACCACCCGCGCCGCCGCCTCGCCGGGACGCGCCGCCGCCCCTGCGGCGGGCACGGCGGCGGACACGGCGGCAGGCACGGCGGCGGGGGGACGCGCGGGTGCCGCGTCAGCCGGGCGGGCCGCCGCGTCCACCGGGGTCCCCTTCGGCGAGGTTGCGGGCGAACCAGGCCAGCTCCGCCTTGTTGCCCAGCCGGAGCCTGGCGCGGATCCGCTTCACGTACGTGTCGACCGTGGACGGCGCGACGCCCATCCGCCGCGCGGCCTGCGCGTGCGTCATCCCGCGGGCGATCCAGTCGAGCGCCTCGCGCTCGCGGGCCGTCAGCGCCGTCCCGCCGCCGCCCGGCCGGCTCCGCTCCGCCGCCCCGACGATCGCGGCGAGCTGCGGCGACAGGTGGAACCCGCCGGCCGCCACCTCGCGGACCGCCGCCCGCAGCGCGTCCTCCTCCATGTCCTTGGTGGCGTAGCCGGCCGCGCCCGCCGCCATGCAGGCCAGCACGTCCGCCGGTCGGCTCGCCGCCGACACCACCAGCACCCGCGTGACCCGGCTCAGCTCCCGGACCGCCGCGACGGACGGGCGGTCCCCGTCCAGGTAGAGGTCGCACAGCACCACGTCGCAGCCGCCCGGGTCGGGCAGCGCGGCGGGCGCCGCGACCGAGGCGACGACCCGGACGTCCGCGTCCTCGGCGAGGATGGCCGCCAGGCCCCGCCGGGCCACCGGGTGGTCGTCGACGATCGCCAGCCGCAGCACGGCCCCATTGTCGCGGCGGCGATCACCCGGCGGAAGCCGCCCGGCGCGGCGCCGGAACCACCTCACCGCCGTCCGACCGGCATCGACGCCGTCAAGGTGGGCATGGGAGGCGGGAGGGCTGGAGGTCTCATGCGCGTGCTGGCGGTTCGGACCGTTCTTCCGGAACATCGCTATGACCAGCAGCAGATCACCGAGGCCGTCGCCGGGACGGTGCGGACCGACCAGCGGCTCCTCGCGCGGCTCCACTCCGCGACGCAGGTGAGCGGCCGCAACCTCGCGCTGCCGATCGAGGACTACGACCGGCTCACCGACTTCACCGCCGCCAACGACACCTACATCGCCACCGCGCTGGACCTGGCGGAACGCGCCGTCCGGGACGCCCTCGACGGCGCCGGCCTCGACCCCGGGGACGTCGACCACCTGATGTTCTGCTCGTCGACCGGGGTGGCGACCCCGTCGCTGGACGCCGCGCTGGCGCAGCGGGTGGGACTGCGCGAGGACATCCGGCGGCTGCCGGTGTTCGGGCTGGGCTGCGCGGCCGGCGCGGCCGGGCTGTCCCGCGTCCACGACTACCTGAGCGCCTGGCCCGAGCAGGTCGCGGTCCTGGTCTGCGTCGAGCTGTGCTCGCTGACGGTCCAGCGCGACGACGCGTCGGTGGCGAACCTGGTGGGCAGCGGCCTGTTCGGCGACGGCGCCGCGGCCGTGGTCGCGGCCGGCGACCGGCGGAGGGTCCGCGTGCGGCGCCCGGACGGCCCGGGCCGGGGCCCGCGCGTCGTCGCGACCGCCAGCCGCCTCTACCCGGGCACGTCCCGGCTGATGGGCTGGAACGTCGGCGAGCACGGCTTCCGCATCGTGCTGGCCGCCGACCTCGTCGACCACGTGAAGGCGACCCTGGCCGACGACGTCGCCGCGTTCCTCCAGGGGCACGGCCTGTCCCCCGGCGAGATCGCCTCGTGGGTCTGCCATCCGGGCGGCCCCAAGGTGATCGAGACGATCGCCGAGGCGTTCGGGCTCGACTCCGGCGAGCTGGACCTGACCTGGGAGTCGCTGCGCGGCGCCGGGAACCTGTCGTCGGTGTCGGTGCTCAACGTGCTGGAGCAGACGATCGCGCGGCGGCCGCGGCCGCCCGGCGCGCCCGGCCTGCTCATGGCGCTCGGCCCGGGGTTCTCCGCCGAGATGGTGCTGCTGCGGTGGTGACCCCCTGATCGCCTACACGCTGCTGATCCTGCTCGTCGCCGCCGAGCGGCTCGCCGAGGTCGCCCTGTCGCGCCGCCACCTCGCGTGGGCCAGGCGGCGCGGCGGCGTCGAGTACGGGCGGCGGCACTATCCGGGGTTCGTCGCCGTCCAGGTCTTCCTGCTGGCGGGGGCGCCGCTGGAGGTCTGGCTGCTGCACCGGCCGTTCGTCCCGGCGCTGGGATGGCCGATGCTGACCGTCGCCGTCCTCGCCCAGGCGCTGCGCTGGTGGTGCATCGCGTCGCTGCGCGAGCAGTGGAACACCCGGGTCGTCACCGTCCCGGGGCTCCCGCTCGTCGACCGCGGCCCGTACCGCCTCGTGCGCCATCCGAACTACGTCGCCGTGGTCGCGGAGGGCGTCGCGCTGCCGCTCGTCCACACCGCGTGGCTCACGGCGTCGGTCTTCACCGTCGCGAACCTCGGGATGCTGGCCGTGCGGCTCCGCGTCGAGAACGCGGCGCTCCGGCAGGCGCCTCCCGCGGAGGCGGCGCAGAGCGCGCGCTGACGACTCCGCCGGGTGCACCGCCCGTTTACTGAGCGTGGTCGCGGGTACCCGCCGATCGTCGGGGGCAAGGCGAACCGCGCGGGCGGGAGGGGCGGGCAGTGGCGTTTCCTGGAGCGTCCCTGGCCAGGGCGGCGCTGAACGTGCCGGCCGCCGCCGCGGACGCGGCGTCGAACCTGGCCGCCAAGGGCGCGGAACTGGGCGCGCGGACCACCGCCACCGGCGTGCGGACGGGTGCGCGCCACACGTCCCACGTCCTCGGGGCCTTCGCGTCCCTCGCCTCGGGCGGGCGCAGGCGGCGGGTCTGGGCGCACGGCGGCCGGGCCCACATACAGGCCAACGGGCTGGGAGGCGGCGGGGAGCGCCACCGCCGGTACGTGGGGGCGCTGACGGAGGCGCTGCGCGGCCTCGAAGGCGTGGACTGGGCGGAGGTCAACGCGGTCACCGGCCGCGTCATGGTGACCTACGCGGAAGGCACGGTGGACCCCGGCGACCTCGTCTCGACCATCGAGGACGTCGAAGAGGCGCACGACGCGGACAAGTTCGACCACGCCGCGCACGCGATGCCGCCCGACGACGACGCGGCCTGGGCGGCCGCCACGTCCGCGCTCGTCGCCGACTGCGCCGGGGCCGTCGGCGCCGTCGCCGGACGGCTGCTGAACCTCCCGCCGATGCCGAGCCCCGTGCGGGCCGCGGTGTCCGTCGCGGACGCGCTGCCGCGCTTCCGATCGGTGCTGGAGCAGCAGCTCGGCAGGCTCCGCGCCGACGCGCTGCTCGGCACCGCCAACGCCATCGTCCAGGGGGCGGGGCAGGGCATCGCCCCGCTGGCCGCCGACGCCGCGCACCGCGCCTTCCAGCTCTACGAGATCGGGGCGCGCCGCGACGTGTGGCGGCGCCGCGAACCGGACCTCGCGGTCGCCGGAGAGCTGCCGCACGCCGGCGCCGGCCGCGCCGAGCGGCCGTGCCCGCTGCCGGACGGCCCGGTCGAGAAGGCCGGGAACCGGACGGCGCTCGGGCACCTGCTCGGCGGCGCCGGGGTCCTGGCGGGCACGCGGGACGCGTCCGCCGCCGCCGACCTGCTGCTGGCGACCGTCCCGAAGGCGGCGCGGCACGGCCGGGAGGCGTTCGCCGCGGTGCTGGGGCACGACCTGGCGGTCCGCGGCACGGTCGCCCTCGACCCCACCGCGCTGCGCCGCCTCGACCGGGTCGACGCCGTCGTCATCGACTCGGGAGTGCTGTGCGACGGGGAGCTGCGGCTGCTGTCGGCCGTCGCCCTCACCGGCGGCATGGACGACGCGGACGTCTGGCGCGCGGCCGGCACGGTCCTGGCCGGCCGCGAGCCGGACGACCTCGCGGGACCGGGCCCCTGGCCCGCAGACGGCGACGGGGACGCGTGGCGCCTCGCGCGCGCGCCGGACGCCCCGTCCGGCGGCCCCGCCGACCCGCAGGGCGTCACCCTCGACCTGCTGGACCGGCGCGACCGGCGCTGCGGCCGGGTGCGGGTCGGCTCCTCGCTCGACCCCCTGGCGGAGGCACTGCTGTCGGCGGCGCACGAGGCGGCCGACGTGGTCGTCCTAACCGAGCACGCCAGCATCCAGGAGCTGGTCGCCTGGGGCGACGACTCCCCCGTCGACGTCGGCGGCCTGGCGGAGTCCGTGCGCCGTCTCCAGCGCGACGGCCACGTCGTGCTGGCGATCTCCAGCGGGCAGGACGAGGCGCTGGACGCCGCCGACGTCGGCGTGAGCGTGCTGCGCGGCCGCGGCCTCGCCGACTGGCGCGCCGACCTCGTGACCGGGCCCGGGCTCGCCGGCGCGTGGCGGCTGCTGACCGCCGTCCGGCCCGCGCGGCGCGCCAGCGACCGGGCCGCGGAGCTGTCGCTGAGCGCGTCGGCGCTCGGCGCGCTGCTGATCGCGGGACGCCGGCCCCGGCGGCGCGTCGGCGGGCCGCTGCTGCGCCGGGCCGTCGCGTCCTGGCCGGACCTGCCGCCCGTGCACGCGGCGTCGCTGATGGCGATGCTCGCCAACGGGCTGAGCGCGCGGCGGCTGGAGCACCGGCCGCTGCCGCCGCCGGTCGTCCGGGACGCCTGGCACGCCCTCACCGCCGAGGAGGCCGCCCGGCGGCTGGCCCGCGCCGCCGGCCCCGGCGAGGACCGGGAGCCGCGGACGGCCGGACCGCTGGTGCAGCGGACCGCCATACGGCCGGTGAAGGCCGTCCTGCGGCTCGCCGCCGCGGTGCGGCAGGAGCTCGACGACCCGCTGACCCCGGTGCTCGCGCTCGGCGCCGCCGCGTCCGCCGTGGTCGGCTCCAGCGTGGACGCGCTGCTGGTCAGCAGCGTCATGGCGGGCAACGCCCTGATCGGCGGCGCGCAGCGGATGCGCGCGGAGAAGGCGCTCGGCGAGCTGATGCTCGGCCAGCAGACCCGCGCCCGCCGGGTGCGGGCCGCCGCCGAGCCGGACCGGACGGCCGCCGACCCGTTCGCGCACCTGCGGACCGCCGCCGTCGAGCAGATCGCGGCCGGCCGGCTGCGCGTCGGCGACGTGATCCAGCTCCGCTCGGAGGACCTCGTCCCGGCGGACGCCCGGCTGCTGTGGGCCGAGTCCCTGGAGGTGGACGAGGCCACCCTCACCGGCGAGTCCGTGCCCGTCGACAAGAACGTCGAGCCGTCGCCCGGCGCCGACCCCGCCGACCGGCACTGCATGCTGTACGAGGGCACCACGGTCGTCGCGGGCAGCGCGATCGCCCTGGTCGTCGCCACCGCCGAGGCCACCGAGAGCGGGCGCGCCGCCGCGCTCGCCGGGACGGCCGACGCCTCGTCCAGCATGCAGGCGCGGCTGGCGGAGCTGACCCACCAGGCGCTGCCCGCCACGCTGCTCGGCGGCGCGGCGGTCACTGTGCTCGGCATGCTGCGCGGCCTGCCGCTGCGGCGCGCGCTCGGCTCCGGCGTCGCGGTCGCCGTCGCGGCCGTGCCCGAAGGGCTGCCGCTGGTCGCCACCCTCTCCCAGCTCGCGGCGGCGCGGCGGCTGTCGCGGCTCGGCGTGCTGGTCCGGTCGACGCGGGCGCTCGAAGCGCTCGGCCGGGTCGACACCCTGTGCTTCGACAAGACCGGCACGCTCACCGAGGGACGGCTCCGGCTCGTCCGCGCGACGGGCCCGGCCCGCCCGCACCCGCTCACCGGCGAGGGCGAGCGGCGCGTCCTGCGCGTCGCGGCGCGCGCGTGCCCGCCGCCGGGGAGCCGGCAGGTCCCGCACGCCACCGACCGCGCCGTCCTGGACCGGGTCGGCGACCTGCCGCCGGACGGCCGGTGGTCCCTCGCGGAGGAGCTGCCGTTCGAGACCACCCGCGGCTTCTCGGCGTCGCTCGGCCACGACGGCTACCGGACGGTCCTCGCGGTGAAGGGCGCGCCCGAGGTGCTGCTGGCCCGCTGCACCCGCGTCCACACCTCCGCCAACCGCGACGAGCCGCTCACCGCGTCCCGGCGCCGCGCCGCCGCGTCGACCGTGCGGCGGCTCGCCGGGCAGGGGCTGCGCGTGCTCGCCATCGCCGAGCGGCCCGTCCCCGACCCCGGGGCGGTGCGCGGCCGGATCGCCGACCACGTCGAGGACCTCGCGCTGCTCGGCTTCATCGGCATCGCCGACACCCCGCGCCCCACCGCGCAGGAGGCCGTGCGGCGGCTCGGCGCCGCGGGCGTCCGCACCACCATGATCACCGGCGACCATCCGGACACCGCCGCGGCCGTCGCCGCCGAGCTCGGCATCCCCGACGCGGACCGGGTCCTCACCGGCGCGGAGCTCGACGCGATGGCCGCCGCCGACCGGATCGCCGCCGTCCAGCGGGCCGCGGTGTTCGCCCGCGTGTCGCCCGCGCAGAAGGTCCGGATCGTCAAGGACCTGCGGCGGGCCGGCCGGGTCGTCGCGATGACCGGCGACGGCGCCAACGACGCCGCCGCCATCCGCCGCGCCGACGTCGGCATCGCGGTGGTCGGCCGCGGCTCCGGCGCCGCCCGCATCGCCGCCGATCTCGTCCTCACCGCTCCCGACACGGCGCTCATCCTGGACGCGCTGCGCGAGGGCCGCGCGCTGTGGAACAGCGTCCGCGACGCCGCCGCGATCCTCGTCGGCGGCAACGCCGGCGAGGTCTCCTTCACCGTCCTCGGCACCGCGCTCAGCGGGGACGCGCCGCTCAGCACCCGGCAGCTGCTCGTGGTGAACATGCTCACCGACATGCTCCCGGCGCTCGCCGTCGCGATCACGCCGGCCGACTACGGCGGGGAGGGGGCGGCGCCGCTCGGCGGCGAGCCGGTCCGCGGCTTCACCGGCCGCGAGATGCGGCGGGCGCTGGCCGTCCGCGGGACCGCGACCGCCGCGGCGGCCCTGGTGTCCTGGCAGCTCGGACGGCTGACCCGGCTCGTCCCGGGGGGCCGCCGCCGGGCCTCCACGATGGCGCTCGCCGCGCTGGTCGGCGCGCAGCTCGGGCAGACGCTGATCTCCCGCTGGCGCAGCCCGCTCGTCATGGCGACCTGCGCCGTCTCGGCCGCCGCGCTGGTCGCGGTGATCGAGACGCCGGGCGTCAGCGGGTTCTTCGGCTGCACGCCGCTCGGGCCGGGCGCCTGGGCGATCGTCACGGCGTCGGCGGTGGCGGCGACGCTGGCCGCCGCCCTGGCGCCGCGCCTGCTGCCGTCCCCCGCCCCCGTCCCCGAGCCGGCCTGACGGCGGCCGCGCCGCCGCTCAGCCCATGCTCTTGGCGCCGTCCAAGGACTCGCGGATGATGTCGGCGTGCCCGGCGTGCTGGAGCGTCTCGGCGGCGATGTGCATCAGCACCAGGCGCGCCGACCAGTGGGTGTCGGCCTGGAACCAGGGCGCCTTCGGCAGCGGCTGGGAGGCGTCCAGGTCGGGCAGCGAGACGATCAGCTCGTCGGTCCGCCGCGCGACCTCCTCGTAGTCCGCCAGGACGCCCTCCAGGGTCTCGCCCGGCAGCATCCGGAAGTCGTCGGCGCGGCGCTGGAAGTCCGCCTCCGTCATGGCGGAGAAGTCGGGCATCGCGGACGGCCCCTCCAGGATGAAGTCCACCCAGCCCCGCTCGCACGAGGTGACGTGCTTGATCAGGCCGCCGAGGCACAGCTCGCTCGCGGTCGTCCGCAGCCCGGCCTGCTCGTCGGTGAGGCCGCGGGCGGGGAACCGCAGGAAGTGCCGGGCCTTGGCCAGCAGCGCCAGCAGGTCGGCGCGCTCGCCGGTCACCGCCGGGGCGTCCTCGCGCGTTCCGCCGACGATCGCGTGCTCGGTCATGGTCCGTACCTCCTGGTCTCGTCCTTCTCCCTGACAACGACCACGCTACGGGCCATAGCGGCCACTTTCTGACCTCAATTACGGGAGACTCGGAACCATGGCGAACACCAGCAACCGCACCCTGCGGCTCCTCTCGCTGCTGCAGAGCCACCGCTACTGGCCGGGCGCCGAGCTGGCCGAGCGCCTCGACGTCTCGCAGCGCACGCTGCGCCGCGACGTCGACCGGCTGCGCGAGCTCGGCTACCCGGTCGAGGCCCGGCGCGGTGTCGACGGCGGCTACCAGCTCGCGGCGGGCGCGGCCCTGCCGCCGCTCGTGATCGACGATGAGGAGGCCGTCGCGCTCGCCGTCGGCCTCCAGGCCGCCGCGCAGGGCCCGGTGGACGGGATCGCCGAGCCGTCCCTGCGGGTCCTCGCCAAGATCGTCCAGGTGATGCCGGGCCGGCTGCGCCGCCGCGTCGAGGCGCTGCGCGCCATGACGGTGACCGGCGGCTGGGGCGGGCCCGCCCGGACCGACGTCGACCCCGACGTCCTCACGTCCGTGGCGCTGGCCTGCCGCGACACCGAGCGGCTCCGGTTCGCCTACACCGCCGCCGACGGGCGGCGCACGGAGCGGCACGTCGAGCCGCTCCGGCTCGTGTCGCTGGGCCGCCGCTGGTACCTCGTCGCCTACGACCTCGACCGCGCCGACTGGCGCAACCTCCGTGTCGACCGGATCGCGGACCCGGCGGGCACCGGCGCCCGCTTCCGCCCCCGCGAGCTGCCCGCCGCCGACGCCGCCGAGTTCGTCCGCGCCCGCCTCGACGCCGTGCCCCGCTCCCACCGCGTCGAGGTGCTGGTGGACGCGCCCGCCGCGGCGGTCCGCGAGCGGATCGGGCGCTGGGCCGCCGCCGAGGAGGCCGGGCCGGACCGCTGCCGCGTCCGCTTCACGTCCGACTCGCTGGACTGGGCGGCCCTGGCCGTCGGCGCGATCGGCGCCGACTTCCGGGTCGTGCACCCGCCCGAGCTGGTCGACCTGCTCCATGACTGGGCCGACCGCTTCCAGCGCGCCTCGTCCGTCTCCCGGGACGGCTGACGCGGGCGCCGGTCACCTCGGCAGGGCGGACGGGGCGTTCGGACCGCCGATGACCGGGCCGTCCGGCCAGAGCGCGGCGAGGTCCGACGGGGTGAGCGGGGCCCGGTACGCGGCCCGCAGCACCTCCCGGGACGTCTCGCCGCCCGCCTCGGCGAGAGCCGCGAACCAGTCCATCCCGGCCGGGTACGCCCACATGTAGGAGCGGTGCTCCGGGTTCGTCCCCCGATCGGCGAGGGCGCCCGCGATGGCCTTGTCCGTCATCCACGGGACGGCCGCGCGCAGATGGGCGGCGCACTCGGCGGCGGGCGTCCCGTCGTTGATCGCGCGGTGGACCTGGGCGAGGACGAGCTGCACGTAGTGGCCGAGCCGGACCCGCGCCGTCAGCACCCGGTCATCGGGCAGGAGGAACAGCGGCCACGCCTGGGCGAGCCCTTCGAGCATCACCTGGTGCGGTGCGTGGACGCTGAGCAGCCGCACCCACGGGACGTCCTCGGCGGACGCCCGCTCGGTGAGGCTCGCGCTCTGCAGCCCGTGGCCGAGCACCTCGTGCAGCGCGAACTGCCGGGCGCCGGACTCGGTGAACGCGACGTTCGGGAGGTTGAGCCGGAGCCGGACGTCGTGGCCCGCGCCGTCCAGCCAGTAGGCCCAGTACGCGTCCACCTCGGCGGTCTCGATGGTCAGCGTGTATTCGGCGGTGCTGCCCGTCGCCTCCCGGACGGCGGGCTCCAGTTCGGCTGCGGCCTGCCGGATGGCGTCCGGGGCGTCGCGGACGTCCAAGGGCCCTTCCAACTGCCGGAGTTCGGCGTTGGCGTCCGGCCCCCAGCCGATACCGAGGTCGGACAGCGCGGCGCGGGCCCGGTCGCCGCGCTCCGCCACGTACTCCTCGGGCCACCCGGCGGTGCCGCACCCCTGCGTCCTGCGGACGTAGTCGCCGAGGGGCGGCCGCTCGCCGAGCAGGGCGCCGAGGTAGGCGAGGTCGGCGTCCAGGCGCGCCGCCACCGGCCCGGCGGCGTCCGCGCGCAGCTCCGCGAGCCGCCGGTGGACGGCCAGCCGGTCGGAGGCCGGTTCGGGCTCCACCCCCTCCGGACGGCAGTCGAAGTCGATGATCGGGGACCCGCCGCGGGCCGTCTCATGGGCGTTCCACGCCCGCAGGACGCGTTCGGTCTCGTCGCGCAGCCTCATGCACCACGTCTACCGCACCAGCCCCGCAGGCCGACGCCGACCGCCTTGGCGAACGCGCGGGCGGTGACCTTGCCCCGGCACGCGGCGGACGACGTCAGAGGTCGATCCGGGAGCCCATGAGAACGGTGCGGGTCTCCGGCAGGGCGAAGTACTCGGCGGGATTCGCGGCGTTGCGGGCCAGCGCCAGGAACAGCCGCTTGCGCCACCGGCGCATGCCGGACGCGCGCGTGAGCCGCAGCGCCCCGTAGGACAGGAAGTAGGAGGCCCGGTCGGGGTCGAAGCGCAGTTCGGCGCCGGGCAGCCGGGCCGCGCGGCGCAGCTCCGCCGGCAGGTCCTGGCGGTCCTGGAAGCCGTGCCGGACGGTGACGTGGACGATCCCGTCGTCGCTGTACCCGAGGTCGTCGATGCTCAGCCGCTCCTCGAGCGGGATGTACGGGACGTTCTCCGACACCATCGAGACGATCACGACGTGCTCGTGGACGACGTGGTTGTGCTCGAAGTTGGCGCGCAGCGCGATCGGCGTCGTCGTCTTGGTCGGATGGGGGAACACCGCGGTGCCGGGCACCCGCCGCACGCCGTCCCGGTGCAGCTTCTCGATGAACTCCGGGAGCGGCCCCTCCTTGGAGTTCCGGTTGGCGGTGACGATCTCCCGCCCGCGCTCCCAGGTCGTCATCAGCGTGAACACCGTGAGCCCGATGAGCAGCGGCAGCCAGCCGCCGTGCGTGACCTTGGTGAGGTTCGCGGAGAAGTAGGTGATCTCCGCGCCGCCGACGACGACCCCGGTCAGCACGAGCTTCCACGCCGCCCACCGCCAGGCCACCCGCGCGATGACCAGGAACAGCGCGGTGGTGATGAGGAAGGTGCCGGTGACGGCCATGCCGTACGCGGTCGCCAGCCGGCCGGACGAGCGGAAGCCGAGCATGAGGATCAGCACGCCGGCGAACAGGATCCCGTTGATCGCCGGCAGGTAGACCTGGCCGATCTCGCGCGGCGAGGTGTGCTTGATCCGCAGCGGCGGCAGGTAGCCGAGCCGGACGGCCTGGCGGGACACCGAGAACGCGCCGGAGATCACCGCCTGGGAGGCGATCACGGTCGCGGCGGTCGCCAGCACCACCATCGGGAGCCGCGCCCAGTGCGGGTACAGCAGGAAGAACGGGTTCCGGATGCTGCTCGGGTCGCCGAGGATCAGCGCGCCCTGGCCGAGGTAGTTCAGCGTCAGCGCGGGGAACACGACCGCGAACCAGACCCGGCGGATGGGGGCCTTCCCGAAGTGCCCCATGTCGGCGTACAGCGCCTCCGCACCGGTGATCACCAGGACGACCGCGCCCATGGCGATGAACGCGGTGTAGGGGCGGTCCGCGATGAACTCGACGGCGTAGGACGGCAGCAGGGCGCGGGCGATGGCGGGCCGCTCGACCACCTCGACCAGGCCGGCCGCCGCCAGCGCCGCGAACCACACCAGCATGACCGGGCCGAACAGGCTGCCGACCCGGTGCGTGCCCCAGCGCTGGACGAGGAACAGCAGCGCGAGGATCGTCGCCGCGACGGGCACGACCGCGTGCGACAGGCCCGGCGTGCTCACCTTCAGGCCCTCCACCGCCGACAGCACCGAGATCGCCGGGGTGATCACGCTGTCGCCGTAGAACAGCGAGGCGCCCAGCACCCCCAGCCCCATCGCCACGGCGGCCTTGCCCCGCACGTCGCCCAGCACCCGCCGGACCAGCGCGGCGAGCGCCATCACGCCGCCCTCGCCGTCGTTGTCGGCCCGCAGGATGAGGGTCACGTACTTCACCGACACGATCACGGTGATCGTCCAGAACACCAGTGAGATCACGCCGTTGACGTCGCTGTGCGTGGGGTGGACGGCCCCGTGGTCGATCGAGAACACCGTCTGAAGGGAGTACAGAGGGCTGGTACCGATGTCGCCGTAGACGACGCCCAGCGCGCCCAGCATCAGCGCCGCGCGCCCCCTCCTCCCGGACGCGGAGGTACCGTGCTCGGCCGTCGCCGTGCCGGTCGCCTTCTCCGGGTCGCCCATGAGCGGATACTTATCCGGTTCGGCCCCGTGTAGGCATCACCGGGGGACGACACGGCCGGCGCGTCCGCCTGGCCCGGCGGACGGGAGCCGCTACGGGACGCGGAATCCGGTCCCATTCCGCCGCGTCCGGGCCGGCGGACACCGCGGCGAAGGTCGCGACTTCCGGGAGGTACGTGGCGGCCCTGCCGGCCCGTCGGGCGAGGTGCGCGTGAGCGCCGCGCAGCGACTCGCCCACGGGGTCGTCGAGCGCGACGGCACCGTCCTCCACCAGCATGTTCCGCACCTCCGGGGGCGTACGCGACATTCCAGGCGACCTTGACGCCACCGGCGATTACCCAGAATGCCACCGGCGGTTAAAAGGCCGCTCGGCGGGGGAAGCGATCATTGGTGCGTGGCGGCGGACGGGACACCCGCGAGAAATGCAGGGAGGGGTGGGTGCGGCGTGTCCGATGGGGAAAAGGGGCGGCCCCCGCGCGAAGGGTCGGTCCTGCGCGCGCTCGGGGCGCCGGTCGTGCTGGTGATGCTCTCGGTGGTCGTCCTGGCCGGCGGATGCACGTCGTCCCACCACTCGTCCTCCGGACGGCCCAGCACGGCGGCGGTCGCGGAGAAGGCCGAGAACACCAAGTCCGGCACGCCTGACTGGCAGATCCGCCACAAGGGCGCCGAGCACGAGATCGAGGGATACGCCGATCACGTGAGCGTGCCGCCCGGGGGATCGTTCCGGCTGTTCGTCTCGACCACGACGTCCGGTTTCACCGCCGAGGCGTTCCGGATGGGCTGGTACGGCGGCGCGGAGGCGCGGCGCGTGTGGCGGTCCGGGCAGGTCGCGGGCGCCCGGCAGGCCGCGCCGCGGATCGACCGGACGACCCGTACCGTGTCGGCCCCGTGGCGGCCGTCGCTGACCGTCCCCACCTCCGGCTGGCCCGCCGGCAGCTACCTGATCAGGCTGACCGCCGCGTCGGGCGCGCAGCGGTACGTGCCGGTGACCGTCCGCTCGCCGAACGCCTCCGGACGCGTCGTGGTGCTCAACGCGACCACCACCTGGCAGGCGTACAACATGTGGGGCGGCTACGACCTGTACAAGGGGCCGTCCGGCGGCGAGACCGACCGCGCCCACGCGGTCAGCTTCGACCGCCCCTACGACGGCAACGGCGCGAGCAAGTTCATGCTCTACGAGCAGCCCGCCATCGCGCTCGCCGAGAAGCTCGGCGTCCCGCTGGCGTACGCGACGGACAACGACCTGCATGCCGACTCCCGCCTGCTGGAGGGGGCGCGCGGGCTGCTCAGCCTCGGGCATGACGAGTACTGGTCGTCCACCATGCGGCAGCGCGCGACGCAGGCCCGCGACCACGGCGTCAACATCGCCTTCCTCGGCGCCAACGCGGTCAACCGGCACATCCGGTTCGGCGGCACGGCGCTCGGCGCCGACCGGCTCGTCATCTGCTACAAGGACTCCACGGCCGACCCCATGTCCCGGACGAACCCGGCCGAGACGACGCAGGACTGGCGGCTGCCGCCGATGCCGCGGCCGGAGAGCGACATCATCGGCATCCAGTACATGTGCTTCCCGGCCGAGGGGGCGTTCACCGTCTACGAGCCCGACTTCTGGCTGTTCCGCGGCACCGGCGTCCGCGCGGGGACCCGCTTCCCCGGCGTGGTCGGCCCCGAGGCGGACGCGCTGAACCGCGCCGGCCCGACGCCGTCCACCCTGGAGATCGTCGCGCGCTCGCCGATCACCTGCGGGAACGCCCAGGCGACCGCGCACGCGTCCTACTACACCACCCGCAGCGGCGCGGGCGTGTTCGCCACCGGCACGATGCGCTGGGTGTGCGCGATGCGCGGGCGCGCCTGCGGGCACGGCGTCAACGACGCCGGCCGCGCGTTCACCACCCAGGTCACGGGGACGCTCGTCCGCGCCATGGCCGCCGGGCCGCTCGGCCGCGACCATCCGTCCCGTCCCAACACCAAGGAACTGGCCAGCGCGCCCAAGTAGCCGGGGCCGGGACGGTCGCGCTCAGCGGCGCTCGCCGAGCGCTTCGAGGCCGGCGGCGAGGACGTCGGCGAGCAGGCGGGCGCGGCTCCCGTCCGGGTCGAGATCGGGGTCGAAGACGGTCACCTGCGCCCCGATCGCGCGCGGCGCGAGGGCCGCGAGCAGGTCGGTGAGCTCGGCGGCGTCGAGGCCGCCGGGGTCCGGGGAGTCGACGGCGGGCATCACGCTCGGGTCGAGGATGTCGACGTCCAGGTGGAGCCAGTAGCCGTCGAGGTCGTCGCGGTCGACGACGTCGAGGATCCGGCGCGCGGCCTCCGCGGCGCCCTCCCGCCGGATCCGCGCCGCGGGCACCACCGCCCCGAGGAGCGCGGTGGTCTCGTCGAGGGCGGCGTCGTCGTCCCGGCAGCCCGCATGGACGGTGTCGGCCGGGTCGAAGTAGGGGCTCAGGCCGTCGATGTCGGCGACGGCGGGCCAGTGCAGGCCCACCGCGGCGGCGAGGTCCTCCCCCGCCAGGCTGGCGCACCGGTCCGAGTTGCCGGGATGCCGGAAGTCGGTGTGCCCGTCGAGATGCACCAGGCCGTGGCGTCCCGGCGCCCGCCGCAGCGCGACCCCCGCCCCCACCAGCAGGCTGCAGTCCCCGCCGATCACCAGCGGCACGAGCCCGTCGGCGCGGATGCTCCCGATGCGCTCGGCGAGCCGCCGGGCGTGCTCCACGATGGCCGCCTGGTTGCGGAGCACGCCCGGTGCGGCGTCGTCGGCGTACCGTCCGGGGAGCACCACGCCCCGCTCGTGCGCGCCGCGCTCGGCGAAGCGCCGGTACAGGCCGGCTTCACGCAGCGCCTCGGGCGCCTTGGCGGTGCCGGGCACGCTCGCCGGGGCGGGCGGGCGCAGCCCGAGATTGGTGGGGGCGGAGATCAGGCCGATCGTCATCAGCCGAAGCTACAGCAGCCGGGCGGCGCCGCTCAGGCCAGCGGCTCGTGGTTCGCCCAGGCGACCTTGTACGGGTGCCGCGACTGCCAGCGGTCGATGACCTCGTGGATGCCGGGCGCCGCGAACGCCTTGGCCAGCGCGCCGGTGTCCGCCACGGCGACCTGCACGATCGCGGTCGCGACCAGTGCCGGGACGGCCTCCTCACCCGGCACGGGAATGTGGCGCCGGGCCTCGACCGACTCGACGGAACCGGTGTCGCGCATGGCGCGTTCGATGTCACCGAGGTATTGATCGAGCTCGGCGTCGGGCAGGGACTCGTCAAAGGAAACGATCATCGTGTGCTGGATCATGCTTCGATTCTCGGCCGTACCCGCCTCCGGAGTCCAAGACCGGTTCGGCCTCCGGCGATAACCTGGAGGCATGGCCGAACTGGAGACCCGCGAACTCGAGTACTTCATGGCGGTCGCCGACGAGCTGCACTTCGGCCGGGCCGCCGTCCGCCTGTCGATCGCCCAGCCGGCGCTGTCGAAGGCGATCCGGCGGATCGAGAACCGGCTCGGCGTCCCGCTGTTCGTCCGCTCCAGCCGGCACGTCGAGCTCACCGAGCCCGGGAAGGCGCTCCAGGAGCACGGGCGGCACGCGCTCAACGCGGTCGCCGCCGCCGTCCGCGGCGCCCGCCGCGCCGCCGATCCCCGCGCCCACCTGCGGCTCGTGCTCAAGCCCGGTGGCGACGCCGGCCTGCTGTCGGGGATCCTCGCCGCGTACGCCCGGCAGCCCGACGCCCGCCGGGTGGACATCCTGTTCAGCGGCCCCGCCGACCGCACCGACTTCCTGCGCGACGGCCGCGCCGACGTCGGCCTGCTCTACGCGCCGTTCGACGACCTCGACGGCCTGGCCCACGAGACGCTCCACACCGAGGACCGCGTCGCCGTCGTCCCGTCCGGGCACCGCCTGGCCGGGCGCGCCCGCGTCCGGACGGCGGATCTGGACGGTGAGACGCTGCCGCGCTGGAAGGGGGTCCCCGGAGGCGACGGCACCGGCCCGGAGGTCGCCGACGTGGTGCAGCTGCTCCACATGGTCACGGTGGGCCGGATGATCGGGATGCTGCCCCGTTCGCTGGTCGAACCGCTCCCGCCCGGCCTGGTGGGCGTCGCCGTGACCGACGCGCCGCCCAGCCGCCTCGTCCTCGCCTGGAACGAGCAGGACCGCCGCCCGCTGGTCGCGTCCTTCGTCGCCGCCGCCCTCGAATCCGGCCTCCAGGACGGCCGGGCGGGCTGACTCGCCCCGGACCTGTGCGGGAGGCGCAGTAGGGTCGCCGTCATGTCCGCGACCCCACACGCCGCCCACCGCGCGCGTCCGCCGCGCGAACCGCGCCCCCCGGCACTCCCCGAGAACCTGACGGCGGCCGGCATCGACGAGCTGGAGCTGCGCGACGACGGGACGTACCTGTCGCTGGCCTACGGCGAGGCCGACCTCACCACCGGGGACGCCGAGGACGTCGAGGACGTGGAGTTCGAGCGGTGCCGGTTCGCCCGCAGCGGCATGGCCGGGTTGCGGCTCCAGCGCGCCGGGTTCGCCGACGTCGTCTTCGAGGGCTGCGACCTGGCCAACCTGCGGATGTTCAACGCGCGGATGTTCAACACCGAGGTCCGCAACTGCCGCATGACGGGCCTGCAGCTCACCGAGGGCGGCCTGCGCGACGTGCGGTTCGACGGCTGCCGCGCGGACATGGCCGGCTTCCGGTTCGCCCGGCTGCGGACGGTCGTGTTCGCGGACTGCAACCTGAGCGAGGCCAGCTTCCAGTCCGCCGAGCTGCACGACGTGCGGTTCGAGGGCTGCAGGCTGAGCGGCACCCAGTTCTCCGGCGCGACCATGAGCGGCACCCGCTTCCGGGACTGCGAGCTGTCCGGTGTCGCGGGGATCAGGTCGTTCGACGGGGCGATCGTCGCCGCCCAGGACGCGATGAGCCTGCTGGACGTCCTGGCCGCCGACGCGGGCATCACGATCGAGTCCTGACCGCGGCCGGGCGGTCGCCCGCGCCGGGCTCAGCTCAGTGCCGCGACGGCGGCGTCCACATCGGCTTCCGTCGTGTAGAGGTGGAAGGCCAGGCGCACCGCCCCCTTGCGGACGGACGCCCGGACGCCGGCCGCCGCGAGCCGCTCGGCCGCACCCGGGCGGTCGACGGTGACGATCGCGCTGTCGCCGGACGGCATGCCGAGGCCGGCCCGGAACCGGTCGGCCATCCGCACGTCGTGGTCGTGGATCGCGCCGACGCCGATCTCCAGGAGCAGCTCCAGCGTGGGGGCCGCCGCGACGTAGGAGAACCAGGGGGCGGCGATGTCGAAGCGGCGGGCGTCCTTGGCCAGCCGCAGCGGCGGGCCGTAGGAGGCGTCGCCGTCACCGGCGTACCAGTTGGCGGCGAGCGGCCGGATCCGGTCGCGCACGGCGGGGCTCACGTAGCAGAAGGCGGTGCCGCGCGGGCACATCAGCCACTTGTACGCCGAGACGGCCAGGACGTCGAAGGGCGTCGCGTCGACCGGCAGCCAGCCGACCGCCTGGGTGGCGTCGGCGACGACGAGCGCGCCGTGCGCGCGCGCCGCCGCGACGACCGCGGCGGCGTCGGCGACCTCGCCCGTCGCGGACTGGACCAGGCTGAAGGCCACCGCGTCCGTGTGCTCGTCGATCGCGCCGGGCAGGTCGGCGGGCGGTACCGTGCGCACGTCGAGGTCGTGCACCAGCCACGGGAACAGGTTCGACGTCTGCTCGATGTCGGGCACGACGACGCGCGAGCCGGGCGGCAGCGAGGCCGCGACCGGGGCCAGCACCTGCGCGGCGGAGGCGCCCACGGCGACGTCGTCGGACGCGACGCCGACCAGCCGCGCGAACGCGTCGCGGGCACGGCCGGTGGACCGGTCCCACTTGTCCCAGCCGGTGGCGCCGCGGCGCCATTCGGCCAGCGCGTCCTGCAGCGCCGCGAACGCCGGCTCCGGCGGGATGCCGTAGCTCGCGGTGTTCAGCCACCCCGGTTCCGGGTCCCACATACGTACCGCTTCGCCCAGATTCACCCTATTGAGCCTAGAGGAGCGGACGAGGCACCGGCCGACCGGCGCGGCCCGGGCCGGCTCTTCAGCTGTCGTGCCTCCTGAGCCAGTCGACATAGTCCGGTACGGCGTTCTCGACGTCGTACTCCGGCCGGAATCCGGTGTCCTCCCGCAGCCGGGTGATGTCGAGGTGGTTGGGCCGAGGCTGGTCCGGGTTGCGCCCCTCGGGAAGGACGATGTTCGCGTCCGGAACAGCGGCGTTGATCGCGGCGACCACCTCACTGAAGCGCACCAGCCGTCCGGTCGAGACGTTGTAGACGCGATGGTTCAGCCGCTCGGCGAGCATGAGCAGCGCGATGGCCCGGCCGCAGTCCTTCACGTAGCAGAGGTCCGTGGCGTCCTCGGCATAGGCGGGCGGACGGGGCGGGGTGAGATCGGGGTCCTCGCCCCGGACCGCCGCGCTGAGCAGGCGGGGAAGCGGGAAGAACGGCGAGTCGGGCAGGCCGAGCGGCCCCCAGATCGTGCCGATCCGCAGGCTCACCGTCTCGAACCCGGCGCTGTCGCCGGCCAGTGCGGTGAACAGCTCGGCGGTCTTCTTGAACGCGTGGATCTGGTGCGGCGCCACCACCGGAAGCGGGACGTCCTCGCGCCACGGGGATTCGTCCACCCCGGCGTACACGCCGATGGAACTGGCGACGGAGAACCGCCGCACGCCCCACTCCCTCGCCGCCTTGAGCGCGTTGAGCAGCGCGGCGGTTTCGGCGCGGAGGTACTCGACAGGATCGGGCATGTCGTACCGGCCCGCCGCGAGATGCACGATGCCGGTGATCTCGTGACGCTTCCCTATGTCGAGGAACGCGGTCTCGTCGGTGGCGTCCAGCGGCTCGACGACGACCCGGCCGCCGGGCTCGCCGGCGAGGTGCTCGGGCAACCGGGTGGACCGGTGCGCGGTGAGCACGACGGACTCGCCCAGGTCGAGCAGTGCCCGTGCGGTGTGCGACCCGATGGAACCCAGGCCGCCGGTGACGAGGATCATTCGCACCCCTGTTGTCTCTGGATGGAGTTGTCTCTGGACGCGCCGGTCAGCGCTTGACGGTGTAGTGCAGGTGCAGCACGCGGTCGCCCTGGACCACCGCGTCGGGATCCCCGAGCAGGACCGTCCCGGTGTGGCCGCCGAAGAAGCGCACCCCTTCCCCCAGGACCACCGGGACGACGTCCATCGCCACCTCGTCGACGAGCCCCGCCGAGAATGCCTGGCCGCCGACGTCGCCCGCGCACACACAGACCAGACCGTCGCCGGCGAGTTCCTTAGCGCGGGTGATGGCCGCCTCGACCGAGTCGGCCGTATGGAACGGCGCGTCGGGGAACCTCGCCAGCCATTCCTCGGGCAGCGGCCGGTGGGTGACGACGACCAACTGCTCACCGGCGGCCGGCACGCCCGACCAGCCGTCGGTGGTGTCGAACAGGTGCCGTCCGATCACCGTGACCTTGACGGCGTCCCAGAAAGGCTGGACGTAGTCCGCGGACGCGCGGCTGACGCGGAACTGCCATTCATCGTTCGCGCGCACCACCACGTCACCATTGCCGTACCAGTCGAACAGCGGCCCCACCGTGTCGTCGGGATAGGCGATGAAGCCGTCCACCGAGACCACGGCCTGCATGACAACCCTGGCCATTCCACCCGCTCCTTGGCTCATCCGAATGTCGGGACGGTCACGTGCTCCGGCTCCACGAGATACGCCTCGCGGTCCTCCCGCGACGGATACGGACCGCCCGTGTACTTCGCGAAGATGCGATCGACGATGGCCCAGCCCTCGTCGCCGCCGACCCGCTTCACGACGCGTCCGCGCACGAGCGCGCTCAGCACCAGGTTCTCCCGGTCGGTCACGGAGATCGCGATGCGGTCGTCCGCGGCCAGGTTCCGGCCCTTGCGCGAGTCGGGCGAGGTGAAGAAGGCCAGATGATCGCCCTCGACGTCGATCATGACCGGCACCGAGTGCGGCCCGCCGTCGGGCAGGAGCGTGGCGACGTGGGCGATGTTCGGCCCCTCGAAAAGGGCGCGGGCGGCCTCGTTGAGCACGGTCGTTCCCTTCCGCTGGGGATCGCGATCAGCACGCGAGCCGGGTGTTCTCACCCGCCCGACGTTAGGCGGGCACCGATCGCCGCTCTTGTACAAAACGGCCATCCCCCGGCCGCAGCATCGGAAGGTAGGACGCGGCGTGATCGTGCCCGCATCCGCACGCCGCGCCCGTCTGCGCGAGGAGCACGCCCGGCGTCACGCCGACGAGCCGGCGGCACTCGCGGCCGAGGTGCGCCTGGTCGGTGTAGCCCGTCTCGACCGCCCACCGCGCGAGGTCGACGTCCAGGACGTCCTGCTGATCGACCGACGCCTGGACCCGGGCGATGAAGCCCTGCAGACGCAGGATGCGGTGCAACTCCTTCACCCCGACGCCGACCGCCGCCCGGCACCGGCGCCGCAACTGGCGCTCGGAGATGGACAGCAGCGCGGGCAGGGCCGCCGGCCTCCCGCCGCGCCACGGCATGAGGTGCCGGACGGCCTCGTCCACCAGCGGGTCGTCCGCACCGGCGGACCGCGCGGCGAACGACTGGAGATGGCCGAGCGCGGCCTGCGGCGTCGGGGCGTCCCCGAGCAGATCCGTCAGGCGGCTCAGGCCGCGCCAGATGTCGGTGCCGGCGATGTCCTGGTCGACCAGTTCGTCCGCCGGGATTCCGGCGAGGCCACCGAGCACGCCCGGTCGCAGGCGCACTCCGACGACCGTGCCACCTGCCGGAATGTCATGGTAGGTCGCCGTGGTGAGGGGTCCGAGCAGCCGCGGCGTCTCACCGAGGACGCACCGCAGCTCGGCACCGCCGTGCGGCACGATCCGCTGCGCGAGCGGCTCGTCCCCGACCTGCTGGATCCACACCAACGACGCCACCGCCGCGAGCGCCGGCGCCGGCACCCGCTCCACGTACGACGATTCTCCCGCCACCCGCCCATCCTGCCGAAAACCCCGCCCACCCGCCGTCCGGTGGCCGGGTTCGAACTCGAGATGATCGACGGTCGCACCGGAGCAAAGGCATGAGGTGGACACGCTCAGGCCCGCGCCCAGGTGTTTGACCAGGCCGGGCGCCTGCGATCCGCTGAACCTCGGTGACCGGGCAGGCCTGACAGCGGGAGTGGACCATGAGCCGACCGGCGAGGGTGTTCAAGGTCGAACCGGCGGGCCTCAACTGGCCGCGAGCGGTCGTCTTCCTGGACGTCGGGCTGGTGCCGCTGTTCGTCTTCTGGGCGATCGGCCATGAGCAGTACCTGCTCAGCACGCTGTTCGGCCTGCTGTTCACCGTGCTGTGCGATCCGGGCGGCGGCTACCGGCGCCGCATGTCGCGCCTCTGCCTCTTCGCGCTGATCGGCGCGGGCGTGACCGCCCTGGGATTCGGAATCGGGGCGGTCCCCTGGGGCTGGCCGGTCCTCGCGGCCTTCGCGGTCACGCTGGTGGCCGGGCTGACCGTCGCTTTCGGGGTGCACCGCTTCGTCGCCGCCCTGCTTCTCAACATCTGGTTCGTCGTGACCATCGGCGTCGCGTTCACCCTCCACCGGCACAGTCACATCAGCAGCCACACCTGGGCGCAGGTCCTCGCCTGGACCGGCGGGGCGGCGCTGTGGATCGCGGCGGCGTCCATCTGGTGGCTGGTGAGCGGACGCGGGGACGCACCGCGTCCTCTCGCGGAGATCCCCGGCGACACCGCACGCAAGGCGCTGACCCGACCGCTGGTCGCCTTCGCCCTGATCCGCGCGCTCGTCATCACCGGAACCGTCGCGCTCGCGTTCGGACTCGACCTGTCCTACGGCTACTGGATCCCGATCGCGGCCATGATCGCGATGAAGCCGAGCCTGGAGCAGGCGACGCTCGTGGCCGCGCAGCGCCTCACCGGCGCGCTGATCGGTGCCGTCGCCGCCGCACTGCTGCTGCTGATCCCCGCGAGCGAGCACGGCCTCCGGCTGTTCGCGGTGGAACACGGACTCCAGATGGTGGCGCTCGTCCTGTTCATGCACGGCGCGGGGATCCGCTTCTGGAACTACACGTTCTACAGCGCGTGCATCGCCGCGGGCGTGCTCATCCTGGTGGACCTTCCGCAGCCCTCGCACTACTCGGCCGAAGGCTACCGAGTGCTGTGGACGCTGTGCGGCGTGGGAATCGGCCTGCTCGTCATGGCACTGTCAACCCTTTTCACCGGCGGAGGCCGCAGCGGTCAGGCGGCGCCGAGTCGACGCCCGCCCGAGTAGGAGCGGTCCCGGTCGACGACGCTGACGCGGGAGGCCCGCCGGCTTTCGGCCGCGTCGCGGGTGGTGAGCAGCACGGTCGTCCCGGCCGCGGCCACGTGGCGCAGCGTCGCCCAGATTCGATGGACCGTTCCACTATCCAGGCCGGACGTCGGCTCGTCGAGGAACAGCACGTCCGAGCGGTTCACCATCGCCAGCGACAGGTCGAGCAGCCGCCGCTCACCCGCCGTCAGCCGCTCGAACCGCACCCGGGCGGCCTTCTCCAGCCCGGTCAGCGCGAGCGCCTCGTCCACCGTCAGCGGGTCCAGTGTCCAGCGCCGCCAGCCTTCGAGGACCTCGGTGACGGTGAGGCCAGGGAACAGGCCGCCGTCCCGCCACACCGTGCCGACCCGCAGCCCGTCCCGCTCGGTGTAGGGATCGGCACCCCGGAGCCGCACCCGGCCGCCGCACGGCCGCCGGAGACCGGCCAGCGCCTCGAGCACCAGGGTCTTTCCAGCCCCCCGATGGCCGAGCAGCGCGTGGATCTCGCCTTCCGGCACCGCCAGCGACAAGCCCCCGACCATCCGGCCGCCGGAGCCGACGCGCAGGTCGCGTGCCTCGACGACGATTGTGCTCATCCTCGTTCCCCTCGCCCATGCGGTCTCCGATCCGTCCGGAGCGTCCGCGTAGGACGAGGCTATGGAGGTGACCCGCCAGTAGCCGCCTGAGCTGCCCGAACGTTCGCACTCCGTAAGCTCACCAGCACCCCGGCAAGGCAATGGCCCCCGACGCCCGGCCTAACGACGGACGGTCGTGATGACATCTCGGTGACAAACGAGTGAGGGCCCGACCGGAGTAGATTCCGATCAGGCCCTTGACTTGCAAATCCTGGGTGGAGCTGAGGGGATTTGAACCCCTGACCCCCTCGATGCGAACGAGGTGCGCTACCGGACTGCGCTACAGCCCCGAGGACTCTGTAAGGTTAGCGCACTCCGAGGGGTGCTCGCGCACGCCCGGGTCATTCGCCCACGGCGCGGCGGTCGTCGGCGTACTGGTCGAAGACCTCCTCCGGCGTGACCAGCTCGATGACCTCGGCGGGCTCGGTCTCCTGCTCGGCGCGGCGGGCCTCGATCGCGCGGGCGCGGGCGGCGGCGGCGCGGGCCTCGGCCGCGGCGCGACGGCGGGCGGCGTCCATGCCGACGGCGACGCGTAGCAGGGTGAGGTGCCCGGCCAGCAGCAGGGTCGGCGGCACCGTCGCCCACCAGGGCAGCACACCGGACGCGACGAGGGCCACGGCGGTGACGACGAGGGCCGCCAGGCCCGACGTGCGGCGGCGGCGACGGGCGATGACGGCGGCGCGGGTCACCGGACGGCGGGGCCGCGGGGCCTCCTGGGGCTCGTCGGCCTCCTGCGGCTCCTCCTCGGCGGTCCGGGGCGCCTCGGTGGCCTCCTCGTCGCCGTCGAGCTCGTCGGCGCGCTTGTGGAGGAGCCGGGTGATGCCGGCGTTCTCGGTGTCGCGGCGCAGCCACATGGGTACCAGGACGATGGCCCAGACCGCGACTATGGCGAGGTAGAGGACGGCGCTGCTCACGCGGTCACCGCCTCGGGCCGTCCCAGGGCACGCGGAATCGGCGGGCCGACTTTCGGCGCGCGGGCGTGCAATGGGAGCAGGGTCACGCCCCGCACGGTACGAGCCGGTGTCAGAGGTTGACGAGCATAAGGGGCGGTGTGTCGCGAGATCGATGCCGCCGTTACTCTCCGTTTGCCGAGTCTTCTCGATCGCAGGATTCTTACGCGGCGAAAGTCACTCCGGACTCAAGTGTGCCGGGGAAATGCCTGTTTGCGTTCGGCCAGCCAGCGGGCCCGCAGGCCACCGGGGACGTCCTCGACGGTCAGGGCGTAGCAGATGTGGTCGCGCCAGGCGCCGTCGATGTGCAGATGGCGGCGGCGAATTCCTTCTTCCCGGAATCCGAGCTTTTCGACGACGCGGCGGCTGGCGGCGTTCTCGGGGCGGATATTCGCTTCGAGCCGGTGCAGGCCGACGGTGAAGAAACAGTGGTCGACGGCGAGGGCGACCGCGGTCGGAATGACGCCGCGTCCGGCGACCTGCTTGTCGACCCAGTAGCCGATCTGCGCGGAGCGGGCCGAGCCCCAGACGATCGCGCCGATGGTGAGCTGGCCGGCGAAGCGGTCCTCGTAGGTGACGACCCAGGGCAGGGCGAGGCCCTGGCGGGCCTCGCGGCGCATGGTGTGCACCATGCTGACGTAGGGGCCGAGCCCGCTGCGGAACAGCGGCGTCTCGGGGTTGGTGGGCTCCCAGGGGCGCAGCCAGTCGGCGTTGCGGACCCGCAGTTCGCGCCAGATGGCGGCGTCGCGGTGCCGCAGCGGCCGCAGACCGACGGGACCCTCGGTGAGGGTGACCGGCCATCCCCGCAATCGTTCCACGGTTCCATGATTCCCTGGTAGGACCTGCGAACGCCATCCATTGTGGCCGGGAAATCGTCCGGGGGCGCGCGGGTCACACCCAGCGGCCGGCCTTCATGACGCGGTGGACGGACATGTCGTCGTTCAGGACCACGAGATCGGCGTCCTTTCCTGGTTCCAGGGAGCCGACGCGCGAGTCGACGCCCAGCGCGCGCGCCGGGATGAGGGACGCCGCTACAGCGGCCTCTTCGATGGGCAGGCCGAGCACGGTCACCGCGCGGCGGAACGCGTCCGCCATCGTGATCGTGCTTCCGGCGATGGACGTCCCTCCGGCGAGAGTGGCGCGGCCGTCGCGGACCTGGACGTCCATGACGCCGAGCCGGTAGTCGCCGTCGCCCATGCCGGCGGCGGCCATCGCGTCGGTGATGAGCGCGACGCGGCCCGGGGCGGCGCGGAACGCCAGCCGTCCGACGGCGCCCTCGACGTGCACGCCGTCGTTGATCAGTTCGGCGGTGACGGGGGGGTCGTTGAGGGCGGCGGCGACCGGGCCGCCCTCGCGATGGTGCAGCGGGCGCATGGCGTTGAACAGGTGGGTCGCGACGGTGGCGCCGGCGTCGAAGGCGGCGCGGGCGGTCGCGCCGGGCGCGTCGGTGTGCCCGACGGCCGCGAGCACGCCGGCGTCCACGGCGTCCCGGACGAGATCGAGCGCGCCGGGCAGCTCGGGCGCCAGGGTGATCATGCGGAGGCGGCCGCGGCCGAGCCGGACGAGGCGGGCGAACTCGGCGCGGTCGGGGTGGCGCAGGAGATCGGGGTCGTGGGCGCCGCAGCGGTCCCGGGCGAGGTAGGGGCCTTCGAGGTGGACGCCGGCGACGAGGCCGTCGGCGGCGAGGTCGGCGAGGCCCGCGACCGCGTTGGCGAGCTCGTCGGGCGTGCCGGTGACGAGGCTCGCGACCGTCGTGGTCGTCCCGTGGGACAGGTGGAAACGGGCGGCCCTTTCGGCCTCTTCGGGACGTCCGGTCTGGTAGGACGCGCCCGCGCCGCCGTGGACGTGCATGTCCACGAAGCCGGGGACGACGTGGCGGCCGCCGAGGTCGACGGTCTCGCCGAGGCCGGCGGACGGCGCGGCGAGGCGGCCGCCGTCGATGCGCAGCGTGCCGGTCGCGACGCCACCGGGCAGGACGATCCGGGCGTTCGTGAGGTTCGTCATCGGACGTCCAGGATGACCGAGCGGGTGAGGTTCCGTGGACGGTCGGGATCGTCCCCGCGTGCGCGGGCGATCTCGACGGCGAGCCGCTGCGCCCTGACCAGGTCGGCGAGCGGGTCCAGCGAGGTCGTGACCATCGTGCCGCCGACGCCCGCGACCTGGGCGGCGAGGCCCTCCGGCGGCTCGCCGAACATCCAGGCGACGCGGCCGGGCCCGGTGATCGCGATCGGGCCGTGCCGGTACTCCATGGCCGGGTACGACTCGGTCCACGCGCCCGCGGCCTCGCGCATCTTGAGGGCCGCCTCGTGCGCGAGGCCGATCGTCCAGCTGCGGCCGAGGAAGGTGAACTGGTCCGCGGCGACGGCGGCGGCGGGCAGCGGCTCGGCGACGGCCCGCTCGGCGTCGGCGATCACTCCGGAGACGTCCTCGCCGAGGTGGGCGCGGAGCAGGACGAGCTGCGTGGTGGCGTAGCGGGTCTGCACCACCGAGCGCTCGTCGGCGTAGTCGAGGACGATGATCTCGTCGGCCGCGTTCATCACCGGCGTCGCGGCGTCGGCGGTGATCGCGACGGTCGGGATCGCGCCGCGCACGCGCGCCAGCGCGTCCAGGACCTCGGTGGTCGTGCCGGACCTGGTCAGCGCCAGCAGCCGGTCGTAGCGGCGGCCGTCCGGGAACTCGGACGCGGCGAACGCGTCGGTCTCGCCGTGCCCGGAGGACTCGCGGAGCGCCGCGTACGCCTGCGCGACGAACCAGGACGTCCCGCACCCGATCACCGCGACCCGCTCGCCGCGGCGGGGCAGCACCGGCGCGAGGTCCGCGGCCGTCGCGGCGGCCCGCCGCCACCGGTCGGGCTGGGACGCGATCTCGGCCTCGGTGTGCCCGCCGCCGCGCTCCGCCATGGACCTCTCCCTCTGCAGCTGTCTGCGTGTTCTTGCTTGTTCAATACCAAGTCTGAGCAGAAAAGACCATAGTGGTGCATCGCTAGAATCCAGTCCGGAGCCGTCCCGCGGGGCCGTCCGCGTACCGGAAAGGGGCCGGGGTGACACGCCACGAACGCTGGAACGCGCTGCTCGAACTGCTCGCCGACGCCGGCCGGCTGAGCGTCGAGGAGGCGGCGGCCCGGATGGCGGTGTCGGCCGCGACGATCCGCCGCGACTTCGACCAGCTCGCGCAGCAGCAGATGCTCACCCGGACGCGCGGCGGCGCGGTCGCGCAGAGCGTCAGCTACGACCTGCCGCTGCGCTACAAGACCGCGCGCAACGCGACGGAGAAGCAGCGCATCGCCGCCGCGACCGCCGAGCTGGCCCGGCCGGGGTCGATCATCGGGCTGAACGGCGGCACGACGACGTCCGAGGTGGCGCGGGTGCTGGCGACGCGCGCCGACCTGCACGCCGAGGGCGGCTCACCGGCGATCACCATCGTGACGAACGCGCTGAACATCGGCACCGAGCTCGCCGTCCGCCCGCACGTGAAGATCGTGCTGACCGGCGGCGTGCCGCGCCCCCAGTCCTACGAGCTGACCGGCCCGCTGGCCACCGGGATCTTCGACCAGGTGACGCTGGACGTGGCCGTCCTCGGCGTCAACGGGGTCACCGTCGAGCACGGCGCGACCTGCCACAACGAGGGCGAGGCGGACGTCAACCGGCTGATGGCCGAGCGCGCCGACCAGGTGGTCGTGGTCGCGGACGGTTCGAAGGTGGGGCGCCGCGCATTCGCCCGGATCTGCGACACGAGCCGGATCGACGTGCTGGTCACCGACGGCACCGTCGGGGACGCCGACGTCGCCGCCTTCACCGAGGCCGGCGTCCGGGTCGTCCAGGTCTAGTCTGGGTCGTCCAGGGTCGGTGCAGTCCGGGTCTAGCCGCCGGCGGGGCGGGGGTGGTCGCCGCCGCCGATCTGGTCGACGGCGTGCGCCAGGACGCGGCCGAGGACGGCCATGCCGTCGCGCACGCCGCCGGTCGAGCCCGGCAGGTTGACGATCAGCGTCCGCCCTGCGAGCCCGGCGAGGCCGCGGGACAGGATCGCGGCGGGCACCTTGTCGCGGCCCTCCAGCCGGATCGCCTCGGCGATCCCCGGGACCTCCCGCTCGATGACGAGCCGGGTCATCTCGGGCGTCCGGTCGGTCGGGGTCAGGCCGGTGCCGCCGGACGTCACGACGACGTCGTAGCCCTGCGCGACCGCGTCCCGCAGCACCTCGGCGACCGGCTCGCCGTCCGGCACGACGACGGGGCCGTCCACCTGGCAGCCGAGGTCCTCCAGCAGCTCGACCAGCACCGGGCCCGACTTGTCCGGGTAGACGCCGGCGGCGGCGCGGTTGGACACGGTGACCGCCATCGCGCGGATCATCGGCGCCACACGCCGGTCTTGCCGCCGGTCTTCTCCTCGACCCGCACGTCGGTGATCACGGCGCCCGGGTCGACCGCCTTGACCATGTCGACCAGCGCGAGCGCGGCGACGGAGACGGAGGTGAGCGCCTCCATCTCCACGCCGGTGCGGTCGGCGGTGCGCGTCACGGCCCTGATCGCCACGCCCTCGTCGTGGATCTCCAGCTCGACGGTGACGCCGTGCAGGGCGATCGGGTGGCAGAGCGGGACCAGGTCGGGGACGCGCTTGGCCCCCATGATCCCGGCGATGCGGGCGACCGACAGCGCGTCGCCCTTCGGCATGTCGCCGGCGCGGAGCAACTCGATGCATTCGGCGGAAAGCCGGACGAACCCGGTCGCGGTGGCGGTCCTGGACGACACGCCCTTGGCGGACACGTCGACCATCCGGGCCGCGCCCTTGTCGTCCAGATGCGAGAACTCGGTGCCCATGGCACTCATGGCAACCTCATGACGTCGACGTGCGAACCGGCGGGCAGGGCCTCGGTGTCCTCGGGCAGTGCGATCAGCGCGTTCGCCATGGCGAGCGAACCGAGCTGGTGGGAGCCCTGCGTCTCCGCCGGGGTGACGGTGTAGTGGCCGCGGTTGGACGACAGCCGCCCGCGGACGAAATGCCGCAGCCCGGCGGGCGACTTGATGTCCTCCGCCAGGACGGCGCTTACGGTGGGCATCGGTTCGGGCGGCAGGCCCTGCATGGCGCGCAAGGCGGGACGCACGAAAACCTGGAACGAGACGTACGCGCTAACGGGATTCCCCGGCAGCGTGAAGACGGGCACGCCTTCCAGCAGGCCGAACCCCTGCGGCTTACCCGGGCGCATGCGCACCTTGTGGAACCGTACGGTGCCGGTGCCGGACAGCACCTCCTTCACCACGTCCCTGGTGCCCATGGACACCCCGCCCGAGGTGATGATGGCGTCGGCACGGACGAGCTGGTCCTCCAGCATCTCCATGACCTTGGCGGGCTCGTCGTGGACGGTCGCCTGCCGGAAGCCCATCCCGCCCGCCTCGACGACGGCGGCGGTGAGCATGTAGCTGTTGGACTCCCAGATCTGCCCCGGCGCGAGCCGCGTGCCGGGCTCCTGGAGCTCGTCCCCTGTGGAGACGACGACGACGCGCGGTTTCGGCCTTACGGCGACATGGGAGCGCCCTACGGCGGCGACCATGCCGATCTGCGTCGCGCCGAGCCGCGTCCCCGCCTCCACGACGGTCTGGCCCGCGAGGACGTCCTCGCCGGACCGCCGGATGTAGTTCCCCGCCGGTGCGGGACGGCTGATGCGGACGGTCGCGGCGCCGCCGTCCGTCCACTCGACCGGGATGACCGCGTCGGCTCCGGCGGGCAGCGGGGCGCCCGTCATGATGCGGGCGGTCAGCCCCGTCCTGATGGCGGAGACGCCCGAGTCCCCGGCCACGATGTCCCCGACCACGGGCAGCACGACCGGCTCCGCCTCGGTGGCCCCCGCGATGTCCGCCGCGACGACGGCGTAGCCGTCCATCGCGGAGTTGTCGAACGGCGGCAGCGGGACCGGCGCGGTGACGGGCTCGGCGAGCACCGTCCCCTGCGCCTCCAGCAGCGCGAGGTCGAGCGGCGGCAGCGCCGCGACGCTGCCGAGGATCTCCGTCAGGTGCTCATCGACCGTTCTCATGCCCACGGCCCCAGTGTGACGGGTCGTCACGCGTCGCCGGAGCCGCCCACGCCGTCCGCGGCGTCATGGGTGCGGACGAACTCGCGCAGCCACGGGATGAACTCGGGCGCCAGATCGGGGCGTTCCGCGGCGAACTGCACCACCGTGCGCAGGTACTCCAGCTTGTTGCCGGTGTCGTAGCGGCGGCCGCGGAACTTCACGCCGTACACGCCGCCGCCGTTCTCGGACGGCATGTCGGCGAGGGTGCGCAGCGCGTCGGTCAGCTGGATCTCGCCGCCGCGGCCGGGCGGGGTCTTCTCCAGCACGTCGAACACCGCGGGGTCGCAGACGTACCGGCCGATGATGATCCAGTTGCTCGGCGCCTCCTCGGGCGCGGGCTTCTCGACCAGGTCGGAGATGCGCACGACGTCGTCCTCGCCGGTCGCCTCGATGGCCGCGCAGCCGTACGCGGACACCTGGTCGGGCTCGACCTCCATCAGCGCCACGACGCTGCCGCCGTACTGGCCGCGCACCTCGATCATCCGCTGCAGGAGCTTGTCGCGCGCGTCGATCATGTCGTCGCCGAGCAGCACCGCGAACGGCTCGTCGCCGACGTGCTGGCGGGCGCAGTGCACCGCGTGGCCGAGCCCGCGCGGCTCGCCCTGCCGGACGTAGTGCATGATCGCCAGGTCGGCGGACTCGCGGATGGCCGCGAGGCGCTCGCTGTCGCCCTTGGCGTTGAGCGCCTCCTCCAGCTCGTAGGCGCGGTCGAAGTGGTCCTCGATGGACCGCTTGCTGCGCCCGGTGATCATGAGGACGTCGCTGAGGCCGGCGTCGACGGCCTCTTCGACGACGTACTGGATCGCCGGTTTGTCGACGACGGGAAGCATTTCCTTGGGCGTCGCCTTGGTGGCGGGCAAGAATCGGGTACCGAGGCCCGCCGCAGGGACGACGGCCTTGAGCACGGGTGCAATGTCGACCATGAAAAGACCCTAGCCATCCGCGAGGACAACAGCGTGCACGACATCGTTTCGAAGACCGACATCCGCGCCGGACTGCTGGAAAGGCGTGGGATCATGGCTCCCGAGGAGCGCGCCGCGGCGGGCCGGTCGCTGCGCGACGCGCTGCTGTCCGTGCCCGAGATCGAGATGGCGGGGACGATCGCCGCCTACGTCTCCGTCGGCACCGAACCGGACACCCGGAGCCTGCTGTTCGCGCTGTGGAAGCGCGGCGCCTACGTGCTCCTCCCCCGCCTGCTGCCGGACGGCGACCTCGACTGGGCGTCCTACGAGGGCCCCGACTCGCTCGCGCCGGGCCCCCGCGGATGCCTGGAGCCGACCGAGCCGCCGCGCGGCCCGGGCGCCGTGGCCAGCGCGGACGTGGTCCTGACACCGGCGGTCGCGATCGACCGGACGGGCATGCGGCTGGGCCGCGGCGGCGGGTCGTACGACCGGGCGCTGGCCCGCGTGGGGCCCGCGATCCTGACCGTCGGGCTGGTGTACGACTCCGAGCTGGTGGACGAGCTTCCCGCGGAGCCGCACGACCAGCGGGTGCGGGCCGCGGCGACGCCGTCCGAGGGCCTGGTGCGGTTCGGCTGAGGCGCCGGCGGGCGCCGGCCGGCGTTCGGACGGCCGCGAAGTGCGGCCGGCGGTGCCGAGAGCGGGGCCGGGGGTGCCGGGCGGTGGCCGAGCGGCGTCAGGGGGTGTCCGAGGCGTCAGGGGGTGTCCGAGCGGCGTCGGAAGCGCTGCCGGGCGGTGGCAGAGGTGTGGCCTGGCGGTTAGCAGTACCTGGCTCTGTGGCCAGTACCGGACGGGCGCATAGGCTGAGGATCAGCAAGATCGCGGATCGGGGACCGCGGTCGGACCCGAGGCTCACCGGGAGGTTCCAGATGACGGCGCCGTGGCGGATCCTTTCCCTCCCCCCGCTCGGGGAGGACATCGTGCGGGGCCTGTTCGGATCGTTCGGCGACACCGTGGAGGTGGCGTTCCCGCAGACCAGGGACCGCGCCGGGCTCCTCGCGGCGCTCCCGGACGCCGAGCTGGTCATCGGCGACTTCAGCGCCCAACTGAAACTCGACGCCGAGGCGGTCGCCGCCGCGCCGCACCTGGCGTTCGTGCAGATGCCCGCGGTGGGGACCGACAGCATCGACGGCGCCGCGCTGGCGGAGGCCGGCGTGCCTCTGGCGAACACCGCGGGCGCCAACGCGCGCGGTGTGGCCGAGTGGGCGGTCGGCGCCGCGTTCGCCCTGTGCCGCCACTTCGTCTGGGGGGACCGGCATGTGCGCGCGGGCGAATGGCCGCAGGCGGAGCTTCTGGCCCGGGGCACCAGGGAAGTCCATGCGCAGCGCGTAGGGGTCGTCGGTTACGGGGCCATCGGCGCGGAAGCGGCGCGGCTGTTCCAGGCCCTCGGCTGTGAGGTCTCCTACTGGACGAGGCACCCGCGTGCTTCGGCGCCCGTCCCCTACAGGGATCTGGACGATCTGCTCGCCACGTCCGACATCTTGGTGCTCGCCCTTCCGCTGACCGATGAGACGCGCGGCCTCATAGGGCCGGAACGTCTCGCGCTACTCCCCGACAAGGCGCTTCTCGTGAACGTGGCGCGGGGCGGCATCGCGCCCGACGACGCCGTCCTCGCCGCACTGGAGTCGGGGCGGCTCGCCGGGGCCGCCCTGGACGTCTTCGACGAGGAGCCGCCTGCGGCCGACCACCCCCTGCGCACGAACGAGAACGTCCTGCTGTCCCCGCATGCGGCGGGAGGGACGACGCAGTCGCAGCGGAACATCGTGACGATGCTGCTCGACAACGTCACCAGGGCCGTCCAGGGACACGCGGTGCAGAACGTTGTGAACGGGGTGGATCCGCAGGTCAGACGGAGATAACGGACGTTCTAGGCATCCCGTTCATCAACCGCAAGTATGCATTTGACACACGATTCTGTAGTATTGCTAAAAGTTCAACTTTGACGACCCCGAAGGGTGGGATGTGCATCTCGACATCTGGCTACTCCTCGGGGCCGTGCTCGTACTCAGCGCCATCGTCGCGGTCCGGCTGTCGCACCAGGCCGGCCTGCCGACCCTTCTGGCGTACATGGGCCTCGGCCTTCTCATCGGCGAGTCCGGTCCCCTCCACATCGACTTCGACAATGCCGAGCTGGCCGAGACCCTCGGCCTCGGCGCGCTCGTCCTGATCCTCGCCGAGGGCGGTCTCACCACCAACTGGCGGCACGTGCGGCCGTCCGTGCCGGCCGCGCTCAGCGTGTCCACCATCGGCACCCTGATCAGCATCGTCGTGGTGGCGCTCGCCGCCATGTGGCTGATCGGCATGGACTGGCGCCCGGCGTTCCTGCTGGCCGCCGTCCTCGCCCCCACCGACGCCGCGGCCGTGTTCTCGGTGCTGCGCCGGCTGCCCCTGCCCTCCCGGCTGACCGGGCTGCTCGAAGCCGAATCCGGCTTCAACGACGCACCCGTCGTGATCATCGTGGCGACGCTCAGCGTCAAGCACGGCGGCGTCCCCAACATCGCCGAGCTCGCGGGCGTGATGGTGTACGAGCTGATCGCCGGCGGCGTGCTCGGGTTCGCGATCGGCTGGCTCGGCGCACAGGCGCTGCGCCGCGTCGCCCTCCCCGCGTCCGGCCTGTACCCCATCGCCGTGATGTCGCTGTCCATCGGCTCCTATGGCGCCGCCACGCTGCTGCACGCGAGCGGCTTCCTGGCCGTCTACGTCAGCGCGCTGGTGCTCGGCAACGCGCGCCTGCCGCACCGTCCGGCCACGAGGGGCTTCGCCGAAGGCATCGGCTGGCTCGCCCAGATCGGGCTGTTCGTGATGCTGGGCCTGCTGGCCTCGCCCGGCGCGCTCCCCGGCCAGATCGTCCCGGCGCTCGTCATCGGGTTCGTCCTGCTGCTCGTGGCGCGCCCCGTGTCGGTCGTCCTGTCCTCGATCGGGTTCAAGCTGTCGTGGGGCGAGAAGGTGTTCGCCTCATGGGCGGGGCTGCGCGGCGCCGTCCCGATCGTCCTGGCCACCATCCCCATGGTGAAGGACGTGCCGGACGCCGACCGGCTGTTCTCCATCGTCTTCAACATCGTCGTGGTGTTCACGCTCTTGCAGGGCCCTACGCTGCCCCTGGTCGCGCGCTGGTGCCGCCTCAAGAGCGACGAGCAGACGCGCGAACTGGACGTGGAGGCCGCGCCCCTGGAGGAACTCCATGCGGACCTGCTCGAAGTCCGCATCCCGCCCGACTCCCGGTTGAGCGGAGTGGAGCTCTTCGAGCTACGGTTGCCGGCCGGGGCGTCCATTACCCTCGTCGTGCGGGATGGGGAGAGCTTCGTACCGGAACCCACCACGCCCCTGGCGAGCGGCGACACGCTGCTGGTCGTGACCACCGAGGCCGTACGCGAGACCACGGAACGCAGGCTGCGCGCCATCAGCCGCCGCGGGAAGCTGGCCGGCTGGTTCGGCGAGACCGGCGCATGAGCGTCCTGCGGCATGGGCACCTAGGCTCGGCCGGGCCTTGGGGTGGGGCCGGGCTTGGGGGCCGGGCTTGGGGGCAGGCTTGGGGCGGCTGGGAACAGACCCGCGGCGAATCCTGTTCCACGGGTGGGTACCATTAGCAGTCATCTAGAGTGAGTGCCAGTCCGGGACGGCGCCGGACTGAGTCAGCGAGGAGGAACCGTGCCGACGTATCAGTACGTTTGCACCGAGTGCGGCGAGCCTCTGGAGGTCGTGCAGAAGTTCAGCGACGACGCGCTGACCGAATGCCCGGCGTGCAAGGGAAAGCTCCGCAAGGTCTTCTCCGCCGCGGGGATCATCTTCAAGGGGTCGGGCTTCTACCGCACCGACAGCCGCGGCTCAGGCAAGTCGTCCTCCACCGTGGGGAGCTCGTCCAACGGCTCGAACGGCTCGTCGTCGAGCGGTGACTCCGGCAAGTCCGACTCGGCGTCCTCGTCGGGCTCGTCGGGCGACTCGTCGTCGTCCTCGTCTTCCGCCTCCTCGTCGAAGTCGTCTTCGTCCGAGAAGGTGGCCTGACCCAGGGGCCACGCCTCACCACCGCGCTTCCCGAAGGCCGGACCGGCTGCTCGTCGGCGATGATCAGCAGCGCCTCGGCCTGGACGGCGGTGACGCCGAGGGGC